>JBMOJG010000485.1:0-3342 GCA_049316925.1 Alsobacter sp.
TAGCCCAGCCGCCACCCGATTGGACCAGTGCCAGCTTGGCGCCCTTGATCTGCGTGTCGCCGGCCTTGCCCATCACCTGGGATGCGGCCTCGATCAGCCGGATCAATCCTGCAGCCCCGATGGGATTGGCGCCCATGCACCCGCCCGAGGGATTCACGGGGATATCACCGTCCATGTCGGTGGCGCCCGAGGCGATGAGCTCTGCAGCCTCACCCGGAGCGCAAAGCCCCAGCGTCTCGTAATAGCTGAGCTCGAAGCAGGTGTAGGGCTCCTGCACTTCAGCGACATCGAACTGCCGCCTTGGATTGGTAATGCCGGCAGCGCGGTAGATGCGCCGCGCCGCCAGCGCCAGGGGCTCGGAGGCCAGCATGGACCGAGAGGGGGCGTTGTCGGCCTCGCAGAAATAGCCCATGCCGTGGATCCAGGCCGGCCGGTCGGTGGATTTTGCTGCGAGCTTTTCGCTTGATAGGACCACCGCGGCAGCACCGTCGGAAATGGGCGGGACGTCGAGAAGCTTGATCGGCCAGGCAAGCGGCCTGGAATTCATCACCTCGTCGACGGTAACCTCCTTCTTCACATGGGCATGCGGATTGCGCATGGCATTGCGGCGGTTCTTGACCGCGACGCGCGCTGCTGCCTCCTCGGTATGGCCCAGGACATCCATGCGGGCGCGCCAGTAAGCGGCGGAGAACCCCATGATGCCCACGGCGAACTCTCGCCCCCAGAAGGGATCGTAAAGCGTCGAGATCGAGTATTGCAGCGCACCTTCCGACAGCTTGTCATAGGCCACGACGAGCACACGGTCGGCGAAGCCGCCGGCGATCTGGTAATAGCCGGCGAGTGCGCCGGCCAGTCCCGTCCCGCCGCCGCTGGTGATCCGCACCACCGGCTTCAGCGGTGCGCCGATGGCGTCGGCCACCCACTTCTCCGGCTGGTTCACGGCGGCAAAGAGCACCGGGCCGCTGGCGACGACGATGGAATCGATGTCGTCGATGGTCAGCTTCGCGTCGGCAAGAGCACGGTCCACGGCCTCACGCACGAGGCCGGCCTGGCTGACATCCGTGCGCCGCCGCGAATGATGGGTCTGGCCGATGCCGACGATGGCGACGTGATGGTCGCCGCCCACGAGTACGTCTCCAGCCATCTCAGACCTCAAGCGTCATGACGCAGTGCGACTGCATGCCGACCCCACCGGCGCCGTGCACAATCGCGGACTTGGGGGCGGTGAGGCCATACTCCGACGGCCAGGCAAGCTGGCGCGCCGCTTCGGCGAGGCGAACGAGGCCCGTAGCCATGATCGGGTCTGCCGGCAGCGCTCCGCCGGAGCGGTTGATCGCCACAGCGGGCTCGCCGTCCAGCAGGGTAATGCCGCGCCCCGCAGGAGCGATGCCGATCGCCTCAAGCACCATCAGTTCGGTGACGGCAGACGAGGCGCTGACTTCCGCCACGGAGGCCTTTGTGAAATCGAGCCCCGACCGCGCAGCAGCGGCGCGTGCCGCAGCGGCACAGGCCTCAAGCTGGCCAGCCTTGCGCGAAGCGAAGGCGTGCCGGTCGGACGATGCACCAAGGCCCGTGATCCACGCCGGCGCCCGGGCCGCGCGCCGCGCCACGTCGTTGGAGGCCAGCAGGATCGCCACGGCGCCATCGACGGGACGTGCCATCATCAGCTGCGTCAGGGGGCGTGCAAGATTTCCGGCTGCCAGGATTTCTTCGACAGAGGGCACACGGGCGATCTCGACATTCCGTCGTTGCGCAGCCTCCCAGCGCGTGGCGACCAGCCGCGCGAGGTGGCGCGTCGTCAGACCGTGATCGGCCAGGTAGCGCTGCGCCTGCAGGCCGCTGGCGGCGCGATGGTCGAAGCCGACCGGGCGCTGGTAGAACGGATCGACCTGCGAGGCATAGAAGGCGTCGACGCTCGACTCCGACGGCTTCGAATAGGCGATGATCAGCCCGACATCCGCGGCGCCCGATGCGATCTTCGTCGCCCCATAGAGGGCGGCCCAGAGACCGTCTTCCTCAACCCGGGATTCCTCCTTGTGATGTGCGCCCATGGCGCCAAGGAAGCCGCAATTGGAAATGCTGCGCCCGTCCAGCACATCGCTACCGGAGTCAATGACAAAATCCACGTCGTCGAGGTCGAGTCCGGTGCCCTTGAACACCTCATCGACGACCGCCGAGATCAGGTCGATGTGCTGCGCCCCGCTCCAGGCGGTCCGCAGTTCGGTCTGGGCCGAAGATACGACGGCAACCCTGCTTCGCGTCATGCTCCCCGCGTCCGTTCGTTGTAGTTGTCCGATACGGACCGCTTACCAGCGATCTTTTCCGATGCCGACATTCTGACGATGCCAAAGAGCCTGTCAACGGTAAAGACGATTTTTTATCGGCTTTTTCCGGCATGCCTCATCCGGATTGGCGGCAGCAATTCGTCGTGAATCCGAAGAAAAGAAAGCCGGTGCTTTCAGGTTTGACCGTTCCGCGGGTGATCGTTAAAACCGAAATCCGTTTTGAGCGTGTCGCCTGGGGTTGATCTGCGGGCTTCGTTGCTCCTGTACCTCAGTCCGACCGACGGCACCCGACCTCCGGCCCAGAGAGCGCTGCGTGACCTGCCATGAATGACGAGGATCAGACTGTCGCCCTTCGCTCCGGCGTGGTAACTCGGGCGGGCACGGCGACCGGCGACCTCGCATGGGCCGACTTTCTGGCCGCGCTGGCCGACGAGAGCCGCGAGGAGATGTCCCGCCGCAAGCAGGACCGCAGCAAGCGGCGCGAGCAGGAGATCCTGCGCGCCTCGCTCCGGGTGTTCGCCCGCGACGGCATTTCCCGTGCGCGCATCGGCGATATCGCCGCCGAAGCCGGCATGCCTGTCTCGTCGATCTACGAATACTTCCCCAGCAAGGAAGAACTCGCCTATGCGGTGCCGGTCTTCCATCTGGCTCGCTTCTACGAGGAGTATGCGGGCGAGGCCGCCTCCCTGCTCACGGCGCGCGAGCGGCTTCGCAGCTACCTCCACCTGACGGCCGATTTCGCCCGGCGCAATCCCGAATGGGCACGGACCTTCTACCTGGAGATCTGGCCAAGCGTGATGGTCGGGGAAACAACGGTTCGGCGCGGAATCGACAATTACGCACGTGTCATCGTCCGGCTGCTGCGCGAAGGCGACCGCGACGGCGAATGGACCTGCGGCAACGTCTACCAGTCGACCGCGATCCTGAATGGTAGCCTCAACCAGGTGCTGATTACCTGGTTACTGTATCGCAAGCCAAGGGACCTGATGAAGGCCACCAACGCCATGATCGATCGGGTCATGGCATTGCTGCTGGAGCCGCCGCCGGCGACACCGGT
>JBMOJG010000486.1:0-3337 GCA_049316925.1 Alsobacter sp.
ACGATCGCCTCGCGGCGCTTGGGATGGTGCTGGGTGCCGCCGCGCGACAGGGCCCCAGCCAGCAGCTCGCAGGCAAGCGCCAGGCCCCAGCCCTTGTGCTCGCCGAAGGGCAGCACGGCGCCGTGCGGCTGGCCCTCGAAGAAGCTGGCGGGATCGGTGGTCGGCACACCGTCGCGGTCGATAAGCACGCCTTCGGGAACCGGCACGCCCTTGTTGTAGGCGACCCTGACCTTGCCGACCGCCAGCCGGCTGGTGGCGAAGTCGACGATGATCGGCGGTTCGCCGCGGCGCGGAAAGCCGATGCAGACCGGATTGGTGCCGACCCGCGGCGCAAGGCCCGCATAGGGAGCTACCGCCGGCTCGCTGATGACGTTGACGAAATGCAGCGAGACCAGGCCGGCCTCGGCGCATTGCTCGGCCCAGTGGCCGATGCGGCCGATATGGTGGCTGTTGCGCAGCGACAGCAGTGCCCGTCGCCAGCGCGCGCTCGATCGCCATGCCGACGGCCTCGAAGGCGACCGTCTGGCCGAGCCCGAACCCGCCATCGAGCAGCAGCAGCCCGCCGGTGTCGGCGACCAGCGTGGCGCCGGTGTTGAGGTGCAGTTCGCCGCTGCGCGCATTGGCGATGTAAGCGGGGATCATGCCGACGCCATGGGAATCATGGCCGCGCAGATTGGCCTCGACGAGATGGTCGGCGACAAGGTCGCATTCGCGCGGCGCCGACCCGGCCGCCGCGAACAAGGTTCTGACGGCCGACCGCAGCCGCTGCTCGTCGATCCGGATCTCGGCCACCATCGGCATGTCCCCCGCCGGGGTCCCGTGCCCCGTTGACGATATCCTTCACCCGACCGGCGCCGCTGACAAGCAAGTCGCAACCATCCCGGCCGGCATGCCGGCCCTGCGAGCCATGCAGGACGGCAACCGCCCTCTCATTTCCGGGAGGCAACCGTTCCAATCCGGTTGCCTTGTCGCCGGTCGCAGACAAGAGTGCGGCAGCACGAGGGGAGAGCACACATGGACTACAGGACACTCGGACGCAGCGGCCTCAAGGTGTCGCCTTTGTGCCTCGGCACCATGATGTTCGGCGGGCCGACCGATGAGCCGACCGCCCAGCGCATCGTCGGGCGGGCCCGCGAGGCGGGCATCAACTTCATCGACACGGCGGATGTGTACACCGATGGTCGGTCCGAGGAGATCACCGGACGCGCGATTGCGGCGGACCGTCACGGCGTCGTGCTGGCCACCAAGGTGGCGAATGCGGCCGGACCGGGCCCGAACGGCCGTGGCCTGTCGCGCAAATGGATCCTGCAGGCGGCTGACGACAGCCTGCGGCGCCTGAAGACCGATTTCATCGACGTCTACTACCTGCACAAGGAAGACCATGACACGCCGCTGTCGGAGACCGTGCGGGCGATGGCCGACCTCGTGCGGGCCGGCAAGATCCGCTATTTCGGCGTGTCAAATCACCGTGCCTGGCGGATCGCCGAGATCTGCCGTCTTTGCGACGAGCTCGGCATCGACCGTCCGGTGGTGAGCCAGCCCTACTACAATGCGCTGAACCGTATGCCCGAGGTGGAGCACCTTCCGGCCTGTGCGCATTTCGGCCTCGGCGTCGTGCCCTACAGCCCGCTCGCCCGCGGCGTGCTGACGGCGAAATACGAACCCGGCCTGCCCCCGCCCGCGGGCACGCGGGCCGGCCGCCAGGATCCACGCATGATGCAGACCGAGTGGCGCGAGGAGTCGCTGGTGATCGCCCGCACCGTGCAGGCCCATGCGCGCGACAGGGGCACCACGCCGGCGCATCTGGCCATCGGCTGGGTGCTCAACAACGCGCTGGTGACAGGCGTGATCGGCGGGCCGCGTACGATCGAGCAGTGGGACGACTACATTGCCGCGCTCGACGCACCCTTCACGGCCGAGGATGAGGCTCTGTTCGACCGGCTGGTCGCGGCCGGTCACCCGTCGACACCGGGCTACAACGATCCCGCCTATCCGCTCGAAGGACGGGTGTCGCGGGTCTGAACCTGCGCTGCGGGCCGGCCGACGGAGGCCGGCCCTGCGACGTGATCCGGCTGGCACATCGAAAAGTGCAATCGGTCGCGGTCAGGCTGAGGCCAGGCCGAGGCCGACCAGCGTCGTGTGGTCGACCCGATAACCGTCGTCGACGATCGCCATTCCGCCCGATCCCGTCGCGACCCAGAGCGACCAGGCAAAGCCCAGCTGCTCGGCCGTCGAGCGCACGTCGGAGAGCCAGGCCTTCCGGTCCGCCTCCTCGGCGCCGGTCTTACCGCGCGTGACACCGAACTCGCCGAGCAGGATGTTGGCCGGATCGACGGTGTTGCGCGTGGCCCACTTCGCCACGGCGGCGAAATCCGCAGCAATGACCGCCGGCCCCGCCCCCGAGGCGAAATAGGACGACAGCTCGCGACGCGCATACAGGCGGGTCTCGACACGGCGGACGAGATCGAGCGACGGGTCCTGCTCGATGCGGGCGCGGACCCGGGCCCAGGTCGCCTGCTCGAGCGACGGCAGGGCCGGATAGGGCAGGCCGGAGAAATATCGCCAGAACTGCGAGCCACCGCCCTCCGTCTCGATCCCCTGATGGGTGAAGGTGTGGGGCTGGTAGTAGTGGAACGTCCACAGCACCCGGCTGTCTCGGTAGCGCGTCGCATCGAGGTCCATGAGGCCCGCGGCGTTGCCGCCACGCCCGCCCGTCAGCACGATGGCGAGATCGGGCGCCTTCGCCCTGATGAGATCATGCCAGCGCCCCTGCAGGCGCGACCAGCGCGCAACGCCGGCGGCGTCATAGGCGATATCGGGCTCGTTGAACGGTTCGAGTGCGACCGCGCGGTGCGCCAGCGGCGCGAGCGCCGCGGCGATCGATGCGAGTGCGGCGGCAAACCCGCTCGCCACGGGCCCATCCTCAGCCAGCAGCCGGCGGGGGACATCGGCGCCGGTCTGCGTGTTGGGGTGAATGTTGACGATCACGCCGAGGTCGAGCGCCAGCAGACGCTGCACCCGGTCGACCAGCACCGCATCGACAGCCCCGCGCTGGTCCGCCGTGGCCTGCAGGAACGGACCGGGGTCCACCGTGAGCCGTACGAAATCAAATCCGGCTGACCGCAGCGCAGTGAACAGCTTGCGATCAAATTCGAAGGAGCCGCCGGCGAAAGGCGGCCAGGCGTAGCGGCGCTTGTCGGCCGGATCGGTCGTCGCCCAGTTCAGCAGTTCGTGCACGCCGATGCCGCGGCGGAACGGATGGACGGGGGCCGCGGCGACACGGCCGGTGAACCCGATGGCACCGGCAGCCGCCCCGAGCGCGGCTGCGATAGCCTTA
>JBMOJG010000487.1:0-3333 GCA_049316925.1 Alsobacter sp.
GCGCGCACTGCCCTGCCCGGGCTCGGCCCGCGGTCGGCACGCCGGGTGGCGCCGCACCTGATCAAGCACCGCGAGCAGCTGCTGGGACCGCTGGCCGACGCCATCCGGGTGGCGGCCGACCGGATCGTCACCTGCACGCGATGCGGCAATGTCGACACCAGCGATCCCTGCGCGCTGTGCAGCGATCCGCGACGCGACGGCTCGGTGCTGGTCGTGGTGGAGGACGTTTCGGATCTCTGGGCGCTGGAGCGCGCCCAGGTGGTGAATGCGCGCTACCACGTGCTCGGCGGTACGCTGTCGGCCCTCGACGGGGTCGGTCCGCAGGATCTTGACCTCGACCGGCTGGTGATGAGGGCAGCCGAACCCGGGGTCGTCGAGGTCATCCTGGCGGTCAACGCCACGGTCGACGGACAGACGACCGCCCACTACATCACCGACATGCTGTCGCACCTGCCGGTGAAGGTGACCCGTCTGGCACACGGCGTGCCTGTGGGTGGCGAGCTGGACTATCTCGACGAGGGCACGCTCACCGCCGCGTTCCGGCAGCGCACGAGCGTGTGAGCGCTGGCCGGCCGGCGCAAAAGCGACATAATCCGACGCAGATTCGAAGCTTCGCCGCAGCGGAGAGATTCATGGCCAGGCAAACGCGTTTCCGGTGGGGTCTTGCCGGGCTGATGATCGGGGCGCTGACGGCGTTCGGAGCCGTCGGACCGGGCGCGCTGGCGCAGGTCCCGGACTGGCGCCACGCGACGTCACTCATGGGCGAGCCGCGCTATGCGCCGGGCTTCCGGCACTTCGACTACGTCAATCCCGACGCGCCGAAGGGCGGGACCGTGCGGTTGGCCCGGCAGGGGGCCTTCGACAATTTCAATCCGGTCGTGTCCGGCGTGAAGGGCCAGATCGAGGGCGGCGTCGGGCTGGTCTACGAGACGCTGACCGAGGCCTCTCTGGACGAGGTCTCGACCGCCTACGGCCTGCTGGCCGACGCCGTGCGCTTCCCGGCCGACTTCTCGACGGTCACCTACCGGCTCAACCCCGCGGCGCGGTGGCACGACGGCCGCCCGGTCAGCGCGGCGGACGTGGTGTTCTCCTTCGAGGCGTGGCGCACGCTCAGCCCGCAATACGCCTTCTACTATTCGCACGTCACCAAGGCGGAGGTGACGGCCGAGCGTGAGGTGACCTTCACGTTCGACCAGCCGAACAACCGCGAGCTGCCGCAGATCGTCGGCCAGCTGATGATCCTCCCCAAGCACTGGTGGGAGGGCACGACCGCCGACGGACGCCAGCGCGACATCCGCCAGACGACGCTGGAGCCGCCGCTCGGTTCCGGGCGGTACCGGCTGAAGGGCTTCGACGCGGGGCGCAATGCCGTCTACGAGCGGGTGCGGGACTACTGGGGCGCAGCCCAGCCGACGCGGGTCGGCACGGGCAATTTCGACGAGGTGCGGTTCGAGTATTACCGCGACTCGACGGTGCTGCTGGAGGCGCTGAAGGGCGACCAGTACGACTTCCGAGTCGAGAATTCGGCCAAGAACTGGGCGACGGGCTATGATTTTCCCGCCGTCAAGGACGGCCGCATCGTGCTCGAGGAGTTTGCAGAGCGGGCGTCCGGGCGGATGCAGGGTTTCGTCTTCAACCTGCGGCGCCCGAAATTCCAGGATGCGCGCGTGCGCCGGGCCTTCAACCTCGCCTTCGACTTCGAGGAGATGAACAAGACCATCTTCTTCGGCGCCTACCAGCGCATCGACAGCTATTTCTCCGGCACCGAGCTCGCCTCGAAGGGACTGCCCGAGGGCCGCGAACTGGCGATCCTCGAGGGCCTGCGCGACAAGGTGCCGGCGAGCGTGTTCACCACGCCCTACACGAACCCCGTCAGCGGCAACCCGCAGGCGGTGCGCGAGAATCTGCGCGAGGCCGACAGGCTGCTGAAGGAGGCCGGCTGGGAGGTGCGCAACGGCAAGCGGGTGAACGCCAAGGGCGAGCCCTTCACCGTCGAGTTCCTCGGCTATGACCCGTCGAGCGAGCGCTACGTGCTGTTCTACAAGCCGTCGCTGGAGCGGCTCGGCATCGGCGTGTCGCTGCGCGTCGTCGATCCCTCGCAGTACGAGAACCGGATGCGCAGCTTCGACTTCGACATCACCACGGAATTGTGGGCGCAGTCGCTGTCGCCGGGCAACGAGCAGCGCGACTTCTGGGGTTCGCCCGCGGCCAACCGGCCGGGGTCGCGCAACGTCGCCGGCATCCGCGATGCCGGGGTCGACGCGCTGATCGAGAAGGTGATCTTCGCGACTGACCGCGACGCGCTGGTTGCGGCGACACGGGCGCTTGACCGCGTGCTGCTGGCGCATGATTTCGTGGTGCCGCAGTGGACCTACACCAAGTCGCGCACGGCGCGCTGGAACCGCTTCGGCCGGCCGGCGACGCTGCCGCGCTACGGCGCCTCGGCCTTCCCCACTGTCTGGTGGTGGGACGCCGAACTTGCGCGCAAGACAGGCGGCGCGCGGTGAAGGCCGACAGGCGAACCCTGCTGGCCGGCAGCGCGGCACTCGCGGCGGCCGGGCTGCTGCCCCGCCCGGCACCGGCACAGTCCGGGTTCGGGCCGCAGCGGCACGGGTTCTCGGCCTTCGGCGATCTCGCCTATGGGCCGGAGGCAACCCATTTCGCCTATGTGAACCCGGATGCGCCAAAGGGCGGCAGCGTGGCGCTGCAGATCTCGCGCACGCAGGGCAACCAGGCATTCGACACGTTCAACACGCTGAACATCTACGTGCTGAAGGGCGACGGCGCCGCCGGCATGAACCTGACCTTCGCCAGCCTGATGGACCGCGCGTACGACGAGCCCGACGCGGTCTACGGCCTGGCGGCCGAGAGCGTCGCGCTGTCGCAGGATGGGCTCGTGCAGCGCTACCAGATGCGCCCGCAGGCGCGGTTCCACGACGGCACGCCCCTGACCGCCGCGGATGCCGCCTTCTCGATCATGACGCTGAAGGCGAAAGGCCACCCGCTGTTTGCCCAGATCCTGCGCATGGTCGAGGCGGCGACGGCGCTGGATCCCGCCACGCTCGAGGTGCGGTACGCGCCGGGCCGCTCGCGCGACCTGCCGCTGGTGGTGGCGGTGCTGCCGATCTTCTCGCAGGCCTACTACAGGCAAAAACCGTTCGAGGAGGCCTCACTGGAGGCGCCGCTCGGCAGCGGGCCCTACCGGGTGGCGCGCCTCGAGCAGGGCCGATTCATCGAGTTCGAGCGCGTCGCGGACTGGTGGGGCACGAACCTGCCGGCGATGCGCGGCAGCTGGAATTTCGACCGGCTGCGCTACGAGTATTTCCGCGACCG
>JBMOJG010000488.1:0-3330 GCA_049316925.1 Alsobacter sp.
CGCCGGCTCGGCATGCGGGTGATTGCCGTCCACTCGGACGCCGATCGGGACGCGCTGTTTGTGCGCGAGGCCGACGAGGCGCATGCCATCGGTCCGGCGCCGGCGCGGGAGAGCTATCTGGTCGGCGAGCGGATCCTCGCCGTGGCCCGCGCAAGCGGGGCGCAGTGCATTCATCCCGGCTATGGATTCCTGTCGGAGAATGCCGATTTCGCCGAGGCGTGTGCCGCGGCCGGTGTCGTGTTTGTCGGGCCGCCGCCGCAGGCGATCCGCGCCATGGGCCTCAAGGACGCCGCCAAGGCCATCGCCGAGCGGGCCGGGGTGCCGGTGGTGCCGGGCTATCATGGCGCCAAGCAGGATGCGGCCTTCCTGCGCGAGCGCGCCGCCAATATCGGCTTTCCGGTGCTGATCAAGGCGGTGGCCGGCGGCGGCGGCAAGGGCATGCGCCGGGTCGACCGGCTGATCGATTTCGAGGAGGCGCTGTCCGGGGCCCAGCGCGAGGCCGCGGCCTCGTTCGGTGAGGCGCGAGTTCTGGTCGAGAAATATGTGCGGGCACCGCGTCACGTGGAAATCCAGGTGTTCGCCGACCGGCACGGCAATGTGGTGCACCTGTTCGAGCGCGACTGCTCGTTGCAGCGCCGCCACCAGAAGGTGATCGAGGAGGCGCCTGCGCCCGGCATGCCGGCCGATGTGCGTGCGGCCATGGGCCGGGCCGCGGTCGAGGCCGCGCGTGCGGTCGGTTACGTGGGAGCGGGAACGGTCGAGTTCATCGCCGACGGCTCGAAGGGACTGACGCCCGACGGGTTCTTCTTCATGGAGATGAACACGCGTCTGCAGGTCGAGCACCCGGTGACCGAGGCGATCACCGGGCTCGATCTCGTCGAGCTGCAGTTCCGTGTCGCCGGCGGCGAGCGGCTGCCCTTCGCTCAGGGTGACCTGGCGATCAACGGCCATGCGGTCGAGGCGCGGCTTTACGCCGAGGATCCCGAGCGTGGATTCCTGCCGTCGACCGGACGACTTTGGGCGCTGCGCTTTCCCGAGGGGGAGGGGCTGCGCGTCGACACCGGCGTGGTCGAGGGCGACAGCGTGACGCCGCATTATGATCCGATGATCGCCAAGGTCATCGCCCATGGCGCCAGCCGCGACGAGGCGATGGACCGGCTCGCTGACGCCCTTGGCCGCACGGTGGTGGCGGGACCGCGCAGCAATGCCGCTTTTCTAAGGGCGCTGGTGCTGTCGCCGGAGTTCCGCGCCGGTCGCTTCGACACGGGCTATATCGACCGCAATCTCGACGCGCTCGGCGCGGTGCCGCGCGGCCTCGATCCTGTGGCAGTGGCCGCAGGCGCGCTGGCACTGGTCGGCCGCGAGGCCGCGCGCGTCACGGCCAGCCCGGCCGGGCCCACCGGGCCGTGGGACCAGGCCGACGGCTTCCAGCTCTCCGGCCTGCGCCGCACGGGCCTGCCGCTCATCGTCGAGGGCGAGCGGCTCAACGCGGAGCTGACCTGGGATAGCGACGGGGCGTCGGTGGAACTGCCCGGGTTGCCCGTGCCCTCCGGCGACCACGATCTTGCGGTGGTCGATACCGACCAGGGCCTGATCGTGCTCAACCGCGGACGCCAGACCGCCATGCGGCTGTTCGATTCCCTCGACCTCGCGGTCGACGGGCATGATGCGGGCGGCATCATCAAGGCGCCGATGCACGGCAAGGTGGTGGCGATCTTCGTTGTCGAGGGTGAGGCGGTGGAGCGGGGGCAGAAGCTCGCGATCGTCGAGGCCATGAAGATGGAACATGCGCTGGTGGCGCCGCGGGCGGGCATCGTCGTCGAGGTCGCCGCCGGCGCCGGTGACCAGGTTGCCGAGGGCGCGAAGATCATTGCGCTCGGCGAGCCGGAGGCCGGGCCATCCTGACTTGTCCACAGCGCGCCGGCACGCCGCGTCGACGTGCCCGGCCTGCCGCGCTAGGAGGGAAGCATGGCGTTGCATCTCCTGAAGCTCTGTGTCGGCTGCGAGTCGGTCGCCGACCTCGAAAGCTGGATTGCCGACTCGATGGCGCTCTGGCGCCGCCTCGGTAAGCCCGAGGAGCAGATCCACACCACACGGATGGTGCCCAAGCGCCTTGCGGAGCTCGTCGACGGCGGCTCGCTCTACTGGGTAATCAAGGGGGCGATTGCCTGCCGGCAGCCGCTGGCGGCGATCCGGCCGTTCACGGATGCGGACGGGATCGGGAGGTGCCAACTGGTGCTGGAGCCGACCGTGATCCCGGTCGACCCGCGCCCCTGCCGGCCGTTCCAGGGCTGGCGCTACCTCGAGCCCAAGGCCGCACCGCGCGACCTCTCGGCGCTCGGCGCGGACGCCCCCGGCATGCCGGAGCCGATGCGGCGGGAGCTGCGCGAACTGGGGCTGCTGTAAGGCGATTTCTGCCACAGAAAGTCCGCGATTGGGTACCATTGCGGAAGGCAGGCGACGAGTCGGTGGCGGGGCATCCATGCTGGGAAGACTCTTGGTGAGCACCGTTTGCGGCATGGCCGCGGCGGGACCCGCGCTGGCTGCGGAACGCTGTGCGGTGGTCGAGGTGGCTCCGGGCGTGAAGATGCGGTCGGATGCGTGTTCCAATCCGTTCCGACAGGACTTTGCTCCCGCGCGCCGGGTCGATCCCTACCCGTCCGGGTCGCGTCCGGCCGTCATGCGCTACGGAGAGACCGAGATCCGCACTGGCGGCAGCGTCCGTCTGGAGATGCAGACCACGCGTCCCTGATCGGGGTTTGTGCGGCCCGCTTGCAAAGGCTCCGTCCGGACCCGATCTTGGGACCCGGAGGCACACCATGGCAGACGACAGGACGAAAGGGGCCGATCTGGCGGCCCGAGGCAACCGTGTTGCGCCGGAACCAGCGGCAGCATCGCGCGACATTGACGCGTTCCTGCAGGTCGCGAGGTCGAAGGTCCCTGGCCCGGCCGGTGCCCGCGGGCGCCTGGTGTTCGCCCTCGACGCTACCATGAGCCGCCAGCCGACCTGGGACATGGCCTGCAGGCTGCAGGCCGACATGTTCGCCACCACGGCGGCCAGCGGCGGGCTCGACGTCCAGCTGGTGTATTTCCGCGGCTTCAACGAATGCCGCGCCTCGCGCTTCGTCCCCGATGCGCGCGCCCTCACCGACCTGATGGTGCAGATCGACTGCCGCGGCGGTCACACCCAGATCGGGCGGGTGCTTGAGCACGTCCGGGCCGAGACCCGACGGCTGCCGGTGCAGGCGCTCGTCTATGTGGGTGACGCGCTCGAGGAGGCGCTCGATCCGTTGTGCGCCCTCGCCGGCGAGGTCGGCCTGCTTGGCGTCA
>JBMOJG010000489.1:0-3329 GCA_049316925.1 Alsobacter sp.
CGCAGACCGTCGGCTACAAGCGCGTCGATACGTCGTTCGAGGACCTGATCCCCGACTATCCGGTCACACAGCAGATCGGCGGATCGGTCGCGGCGTCCTCGCGCGGGACCAACACAGTCGCGGGCAACTACTCGGCGACCGGCGTCGGCACCAACATCGCCCTCAACGGCACGGGGTTCTTCATCGTCCGCGACACTGCGGGTTACACGTTCGGTCAGCCGACCTTCACGGCGAAAGACCTCTATACCCGCCGCGGCGACTTCGAACTCAACAAGAGCGGCTTCCTGATGAATGGCGCCGGCCGCTATCTGGTCGGCAACCTGGCGGATGCGACAACCGGCGTGATCCAGGGCGGCGCGCCGAACGTGCTGCAGTTCAACAGCGACCAGGTGTCGGCCCAGAAGACCAGCACGATCGAGTACCGCGCCAACATTCCGTCCATCCCGCAGACGGCCCTCAAGATCGCAGGCGGCACGCATCTGTTCGATCCGACCCTTTTTGCCGACACCACGGGCGCCAATATCCGCGCCTCGGAGGAGACGTCCTTCACCGACCGGACCATCTCGGGCGGCACCGTGTCAATGTATGACGGGCTCGGCACGCAGGTGAACGCGCAGCTGCGCTGGGCCAAGACTGCAGACGCGACGACAACGCCGGCCGTCGTCTCCGACACCTGGAAGCTCTACTACATGACCGATCCGTCGGCGACCGGCACGACCACCAAGTGGACCGCCACGGCCCAGACGTACCAGTTCGGGTCCACCGGCGCGATGACGGCGCCTGTTGGCACGATCATCCAGCCGACGATGACCATCGGCACGACCAGCTTCGCCAATGTCGAGCTCGATACCGGGCTGACCCAGTTTGCGCAGCTCGACGGGCAGGTCGCGACCAGTGTCCTTCGCCAGGACGGGTTCGGCGCCGGCGAGATGGACGATCTTTCCGTCAACGCCGAAGGACGGCTCGTTGCCAGCTACTCGAACGGCCAGACCAAGACCCTGGCTCAGCTGGCCGTCGCCCAGTTCAACGCCGCCAACATGCTGAAGCGGCGGGACGGCGGCACCTTCGAGGAGACGCTGGAGTCCGGCCAGCCGGTCTACGGGCTGAATGGCGCCACCATCATGAGTGCCCAGCTTGAGGGGTCAAACACCGACATCGCCGAGGAGTTCTCGAAGATGATCATCACCCAGCAGGCCTATTCGGCCAATACCCGCGTGGTGACCACGGCGCAGCAGATGCTCCAGGACGCCATCAACATCATCCGCTGATTGCAACCGGGTCCGGCAGAAGGCTGGTAAACCACCATGGGACTTTCTAGCTCCATCAACAGTGCGATCAGCGGCCTCCGGATCACGCAGAGCGCGATGGAGGTCGTATCGGGCAATGTCGCGAATGCCGACTCGATCGGCTATTCGCGGCGCACGATTGTCTCGGTCGAGAATGTCGGTGCGGATTCAGGTGTCTACGGCGTCCGCGCCGAGGGCGTGACCCGTATCCTCGACACAATCCTGCAGCGCGAGTTGCGGTCCGAGACCGCCGGGCAAGGCTACACGAGCACCCGGATGGACTATGCGGGGCGACTGGAGCGCCTCTACGGACAGCCCGGTTCGTCAAACGGACTGGACACGATCTATAACGGCTTCACCTCTGCGTTGCAGACGCTCGCCTCCGATCCGGCGTCGACGACGGCCCGTAGTGGTGTGCTGTCCGCCGGCGATTCCCTGGCGCGGACCATCAACACCGCGTCCCAGGGCGTCCAGTCATTGCGTGCCGATGCCGAGTCGGCGCTGGCCACAGACGTGCAGAAGGTCAACGAACTCCTGCGCGGCATCGCCGCTGCGGATCTCAAGGTCCTGAACACCGGTGGCAAGGATCCGGCGCTTCTCGACATGCGCGACAGCCAGATCAATGAGCTGTCCAAGTTCATGGACCTGCGGGTGACCGAAGCGGGCAGCGGTGCCGTCACCGTCACGACGGTCGCCGGGCTGCGCCTGTCGGACGCCGGCAATCCCGCCCAGCTGAATTTCGACGCGCGTGGCGCCGTCAACGCCAACACGCTCTTCAGCTCCGATCCGACCAAGCGCATGGTCGGCACGATCTCCATCCAGGACGCGTCCGGCGCGGCCATCGATGTCATCGCCCAGAAGCTGATCCGCTCCGGCGAAATCGCCGGACTGATCGAGATGCGCGACACCACCCTGGTGCGGGCGCAGGCTCAGCTCGATGAATTGGCGGCATCGCTGTCCGCGGCGCTGTCGGACCGGACGCAGGCCGGGACCGTTTCAGGCGCCGGCAGCGGTCTTGACCTTGATACGACCGGGCTCGCAACCGGCAACATCATCACGCTCGACGCCACGGTCGGAGGCGTCGCCAAGCGGATCGCGGTCGTGCGTGTCGACACGTCGCCGGCGCCGGCGCTGACGGCCAATGACGTGCCGGGCGCCGATACGGTGCTTACCGTCAGCATGGCCAGCGGGCTCTCCGGCGTGACCACGGCGTTGCAATCGGCATTGGGGGCGTCCTTCACTGTCAGCGCCACTGGAGCCAGCCTGAAAGTGCTGGGCGACGGCACGGCAGCCAACAAGGTCGGGACGCTGTCGGCCAACATCACGATGCCGGCCCTGACGAACGCGGTGGGGGCAAAGGCCATGCCCTTCTTCGTTGACAATGGCGGGGTCTACACCGGCAGTTACGAGGGCACGTCGCAGAAGCAAGGCTTTGCCGGCCGCATCGGCATAAACACGGCCCTGACCACCAATCCCAAGCTGCTGGTGATCTCCGACGCCGCTCAGGCCACTCCGGTGGGCGATGCGGCGCGGCCGTCCTTCCTGGTGGACCAACTCACCCGCACGACCTTTGCGTTTGCGCCGCGGGCCGGCATCGGCGCCACCCAGTCGCCCTATTCGGGGACCATCGGCAGCTTCGTCCAGCGCGTTATCGATGCCAGCGGCGCGGGCTCGGCCGAGGCGCAGCGGCTGGACGAGGGCCAGAAGGTCGTCGTGGCCTCGATCCAAAGTCGTTACGCCGCCACGTCAGGGGTCAGCGTCGACCAGGAAATGTCGAACCTGATCCAGATCCAGAATGCCTATTCGGCAAATGCCCGCATCCTGTCCGCCGTCAAGGACATGATGGACATGCTGTTGAGGATGTGACGTCATGGCCGCGAGTTCCCTCACCCTCACACCCCTGTCGATCAACTCCGTCGCCAGCCAGCGCAGCATCCAGCTGCTTGGGAGCCTGAAGGCGCAAGGAGAGGTCCTGCAGCGCCAGATGGCCACCGGGCAGGTGGCCGACGCCTATTCGGGTCTCGGCGACAAGCGGCTGGAAAG
>JBMOJG010000490.1:0-3327 GCA_049316925.1 Alsobacter sp.
AATTCCCCAACCGTGCCCGGTTCGCACCACGGATCGGAACACGAGGTGGCGTCATGCATCCGGCTGTGATCCAGGATCCCGCCAACCAGCCCTGGACCGTTGCGACCGTCAGCCTGGCCGCATCCGTGCCGCTGGTTATTGCGCTGCCGAGCGTTGGTACTCAGGCATTCGTTCCTCACCGCTAAGGCTCTCCTTCACGCGAGTCGTGTGCGGCGCTAGCGTTAGCGCGAATTGCCCCGCTGATTCGCCGGACAGCCCCCATGAACGCTTCTGCCCCGCATTACTCGCAACTTGGTCCCGGCGATCCGGCGCCGTGGTTCATCCAGCGCACGCCGAGCAATCCTGCCTACGCCTTTGACGGTGTCGCCGGCCGATACGTGGTGCTGTGCTTCTACGCCACCGCGTCCGATCCGGTCGGTCGCGCCGCGGTGGATGCAGCCATGGCGGACACGGGCAATTTTGACGACCGGCGCGCCTGCTTTTTCGGGGTCAGCATCGATCCCCGCGATGCCGAGCCGGGCGGTGTCGTCGAGCGGCTGCCGGGCATCCGTTATTTCTGGGACTTTGACGGCGCTGTCAGCCGGCTGTTCGGGGCGCTGCCGCGCGATTCAAAGCCAGGGCAGTCGGCCACGGCGATGCGGTTCTGGCTCGTGCTCGACCCCGGCCTGCGCGTGCTGAAGGGGTTTCCGCTGCACGATAGCGACGCGATGTTTGCCTATCTGGACGCGTTGCCGGCACCGGACCGCTATCTGGGCTTCGAGGTCTACGCGCCCGTGCTGATGGTTCCCAACGTGTTCGAGCCGGCGTTCTGCGAGAAGCTGATCCGGCTTTACGACGAGACAGGCGGCGAGCTTAGTGGCGTGATGCGGGAGGTCGACGGCAAGACTGTCGGCGTCATCGATCGCGGCTACAAGGTCCGCAAGGACGTGATGGTGGAGGATGCAGCGCTGATCCAGCAGGTGCAGGCGCGCATCGTGCGCCGCATCGTGCCGGAGATCCGCAAGGTCCACCAGTTCGACGTCACCCGCATGGAGCGCTATCTGATCGGCTGCTACGCGGCCGAGGACGGGGCGCATTTCCAGGCCCACCGGGACAACACCACCAAGGGGACAGCGCACCGGCGCTTTGCCGTGTCGATCAACCTCAACGACAGTTTCCCGAGTATGGCGGGCGCAAGTACAAGCCGCCGCCAGGGGGCGCCGTGGTGTTCTCGTGCTCGCTGCTGCACGCGGTCTCCAAGGTCACCAAGGGGCGCCGCTACGCCTTCCTGCCGTTCCTCTATGACGATGCGGCGGCGAAGCTGCGCGAGGCCAACAACGTCCATCTCAAGGATGTGGCACCCTACCAGCCGGTCTGACCGGGCCGTTCATACGGGCAATTGACCGCCCGGCCGGCGCGCGACATGGTCGGGCGATCGGGGAGGCAGCCATGACTCAGATCATCAGCAAGGGCTACAAGGCACTGCTCGCGGAAGCGAACGCGGCCGTCGAGACGGTGCCGGCGGCCGAGGCGGTGGCGCTGGTCGGGCGGGACGACACGGTTCTGGTCGACCTGCGCGATCCGCGCGAGCTCGAGCGGGAAGGGCGTATTCCCGGCGCGTTCCACTGCCCTCGCGGGATGCTCGAATTCTGGATCGACCCGGAAAGCCCCTACCACAAGCCGGTTTTTGCCGACGACAAGCGGTTCGTCTTTTTCTGCGCCGGGGGCTGGCGCTCGGCCCTCGCGGCGCGCACCGCCAGGGAGATGGGCCTGAAGCCCGTCGCCCATATCGGCGGCGGGTTTGCCGCGTGGCGGGACGCCGGCGGGCCGATCGAGCCCGGCAAGGCCTGAGCGCGAAACGAAGCGTCCGGCCCACCACCCGGCGCCGACGTGCCGACCACACCACCAGCGGGGAACAACCGTGGCCGTTCTGACCAGTGCCGTCGACACCCGTTCGGCCGACTTCGAGACCAATGCTGCCCAGTGGCAGGGTCTGTCGCGCGAGCTTCTGGCGCGCCGGGCAGAGGCCGCGCTCGGCGGCCCGGCCAAGGCACGCGAGCGGCATCTGTCGCGTGGCAAGCTGCTGCCGCGCGAGCGGGTGGCCCGGCTCATCGATCCTGGCTCGCCCTTCCTGGAGATCGCCGGGCTGGCCGCCATGGGGGTCTATGACGAGCCGATCCACGGGGCCGGGCTCATCGCCGGCATTGGCCGGGTCGAGGGCCGCGAGGTCATGGTGGTGGCCAATGATTCCACCATCAAGGGCGGCACCTATTATCCGCTGACCGTGAAGAAGCACCTGCGCGCCCAGGAGATCGCCCGCGAGAACCGGCTGCCCTGCGTCTATCTGGTCGATTCCGGCGGCGCCAACCTGCCGCACCAGACCGAGGTGTTCCCGGACCGGGAGCATTTCGGCCGGATTTTCTACAACCAGGCCAATCTCTCGGCGCTCGGCATCCCGCAGATCGCGGTGGTGATGGGCTCGTGCACGGCCGGCGGCGCCTATGTGCCGGCCATGTCGGACGAGACCGTGATCGTGCGCCGCCAGGGTACGATCTTTCTCGGCGGGCCGCCGCTGGTGAAGGCGGCGACCGGCGAGGTGGTGACGGCCGAGGAGCTGGGTGGTGCCGACGTGCATGCCCGCGTGTCCGGGGTCGCCGACCACTATGCGCTCGACGACGCCCATGCGCTGGCGATGGCCCGTCGCATCGTCGCCAATCTGAACACGACCAAGCCCAATGACGTGACGCTGGCCGAGCCCGAGGAGCCGCTGCTCGACGGGGCCGAGCTCGAGGGGCTGGTGCCGACGGACCTGCGCAAGCAGTACGACATTCGCGAGGTCATCGCCCGGCTGGTCGACGGCTCGCGCTTCGACGAGTTCAAGGCGCTTTACGGCACCACGCTGGTGACCGGCTTCGCGCGGCTGTGGGGCATGCCGGTCGGCATCATCGGCAACAACGGCATCCTGTTCTCGGAGTCGGCGCTGAAGGGCGCGCATTTCATCGAACTGTGCTGCCAGCGCCGCATTCCGCTGCTGTTCCTGCAGAACATCTCCGGGTTCATGGTCGGGCGGCAATACGAGGCCGGCGGCATCGCCCGCGACGGCGCCAAGCTGGTGACGGCGGTGGCGTGTGCGCGGGTGCCGAAGGTCACCGTGCTGGTCGGCGGCTCGTTCGGGGCGGGCAATTACGGCATGTGCGGCCGGGCGTACTCGCCGCGCTTCCTGTTCAGCTGGCCGAACGCCCACATCTCGGTGATGGGCGGCGAGCAGGCGGCGAGCGTGCTGGCGACGGTGCGGCGCGACAATATCGAGGCCGAGGGACGGACCTGGACGGCCCGCGAGGAAGAGGG
>JBMOJG010000491.1:0-3318 GCA_049316925.1 Alsobacter sp.
GGCGGTGCAGCCGGAGCCGGCAGCCGGATCAGGAGTTCTGCCGGTGCGCCGCGGCGGGGAAGCCCGGGCCGCTCCAGCCCGGGCCGGAGGAGCCGACGCTGTCGGCAGACACGGCCGGAACCACCTCCGGCGACAGGGCGCGGCGGGCCACCACGAAGAACAGGCCGGCAATCACGAACGGCGCCAGCAGGACGTGGCCGTACTGGGCGATCTCGATCGGGAACAGCGGCAGGGCAAAAGCGAGAATGCCGAACTCCAGCTCTCCCTTGCGCAGGCCGGTGCGGGCGATCTCGCCGACCAGCCAGCACAACGGGATCGCCAGCAGCATCAGGTCGTAGCGCAGCATGAAGGGGGTCGTGAGCAGCGCGCCGGTGACCATCACCACGCCGGCGGCCATCGAGCCGGGGCGCTTGCGCGTGACGACAACCAAAGTGGCGATGACGATCGCGGCGGCGAGGCCCTGCGCCGCATAGGCAACCTCGAGCGAGGCTCCGGCCAGCCGCAGCATGGCAAAGATGCTTTGCATCTTGTAGTCGCCGATGTGGTTGTAGTTCAGCGCTTTCTTGGCGACCGCGGAGATCGCCATCCAGCCCGGCCACACGTCGAAGCCGAGCACCGCGATGGTGGCGAGGCCGAAGGCGACAACCGTGACGCCGGCCGCCACGATCGTGTCCCAGCGCCAGGACAGCAGCAGGAAGATCGGCACCAGCACGCCGAACTGCGGCTTGAAGGCGAGCAGGCCGAAGCACACGCCGGCGAGGATCGGGCGGCGCTCCATGCACAGCAGCGCGGCGCCGAACAGGGCCGTGGTCAGGAAGGCGTTCTGGCCGTGCAGCACGGTCATGAACACCGCCGGGAAGGCGAGGATCGGCAGCAGCCCGAGCTGCGGCGGGCCGATGCGGCGCAGCACCGCGAGGCTGGCGACGAGCGTCGTCGTGTTCCACACCACCATCGCAACCCAGTAGGACATCTTGGCGAGCGGCAGCACGATCAGCAGGAACAGCGGCGGGTAGAAAAAGGCGAAATAGTCGGTCTCGTTGGGGAAGACCACCTTGTGGGCCGCGGCGTGCAGTTTCATCACGTAGACGTCGGCCGGGTTGCCGTTGAGCGCGATCAGCGAGGCGGCGTAGAAGCTGAGGAAGTCAGACCCCATCGGCGGCTGCTTGCCATCGAAGCTCAGGGTCATCAGCTGGATCGCGGTCTCGATGCAGTAGAGCATCCACGGCAGGCCACCGAAGACGAGCGCATAGAAGCGGATCTTCCTGGCATCCATCGGCGGCGTGGAGCGGATCGACTCAAGCATGCGGCTGAACATGATGCCTCCGGAGAACAATTTGGAACGGGCGGCGCTCAGCGCCGCCAGATGAGCCGTGCGCTGAGCGCGTAGTTCCACGCCGCGCCCATGAGGATGCCGGCGAGACCGGCGACGGCCCAGGTCTGCTGATGGTCGAACAGCCAGGAGGCGACACCGATGTTTGCCACCGCGCTGAGCGAGCAGATGCCGCAGAACATCGCCAGGCCACGCAGCCATGCCCAGCCGCGCAGGCGCGAATTGCTGTAGGTCGTCATGTTGTTGATGGCGAAGTTGACGCCCATGGCGATGAAGGTCGCCAGCGTCTGCGCCACCACGAACTCGGCGCCGGCGGCGAGGCCCAGGCGCAGGATGGCAAGGTGGACCACCACGCCGATGCAGCCTACCAGCATGAAGCCGGTGAAGCTGACCGGGACGGCGCCGCGGGTCAGCTTGTTGACGAGGAAGCCGAGGAAATCGAGCGCCACCTTGGCGTCGAGCTTGGATTCGCCGGCATGGCGCTTGCGGAACTCGAAGCCGATCTCCTTGACGCGCAGGGTCTTTTCGGTGGAGGCGAGAATATCGGCCAAGATCTTGAATCCCTCGGTGCACAGGCGCGGCGCGGTGTCCTCGACGATCTCGCGGCGCAGCATGAAGAAGCCGCTCATCGTGTCCTTGACGTCGGTGCGCAGGACCTTGGCGGCGAGGCGCCGGCCGAGTTGGCTGATGAAGCCGCGGGTGGCGTTGAAGCCGGTGGAGGCGGCGCCGCCATCGACGAAGCGGCTGCCCACCACCATGTCGGCATGGTCGGCGCGCAATTCGGCCAGCATCTTCGGCAGCAGCGTCTCGTCATGCTGCAGGTCGCCGTCCATCACCGCCACGTAGGGGGCGGAGGAGGACAGCATGCCCTCGATGCAGGCGCCCGACAGGCCGCGTCGACCGACGCGGCGCAGGCAGCGGATGCGCGGATCACGCCGCGCCAGCCTCTTGGCCAGCTTGGCGGTGCCGTCGGGGCTGTTGTCGTCGACGACGACCAGCTCCCAGGCGACGTCCTGCAACACGGCGTCGAGGCGCGCCACCAGCTCGCGCAGGTTCTGGCTTTCGTTGAAGGTCGGGACAACGACGGTCAGCAGGGGAGCGACAAGGCGCTGGGCTGACGGGACGGCATCCGGGGCCGGCAAGGCAAATGCGACGGCCATCATGGCCTTACTCCTGACAATTTCGACCGGGAGCGTATCGGCTGGCGCTTAAGGAACCGGAAAAGCGATTGCTCCGTTCGCGCCACATGGTTTCCGTCCCTTGACCGGCGCGCGGCTTTGGCCTATCGGATCGGTCCTTCCCAAGATGTCATCGGTTTCTGCGGCCACCCGGCCCCCGAGCGCTTGGTTGAACCAAGGGGCGCTCGCCGCCCCGGCTTCCGGTGGTGGTGATGGCCCGAACAAGCCCGTTTGAGTTCCTGCAGCAGGTCCGCGCCGAGGCGGCCAAGGTGACATGGCCGACCCGCAAGGAGACGCTGGTCACGACCGCGATGGTGTTCCTGATGGTGGTGGTCGCCAGCGTGTTCTTCCTGCTGGTCGACATCGTCATCCGCTGGGGCCTCGGCCTCGTGCTCGGCGTCGGACGCTAGGGAGAGGCGGCATGAGCATGCGCTGGTACATCGTCCACGCCTATTCCAACTTCGAGAACAAGGTCGCGCAGTCGATCCGCGACCAGGCCGCCCAGCGCCATCTGAGCGAGCGCTTCGAAGAGGTCATGGTGCCGACCGAGAAGGTCGTCGAGGTGCGGCGCGGCCGCAAGATCGACACCGAACGCAAGTTCTTCCCCGGCTACGTGATGGTGAAGTGCGACCTGACCGACGAGGTCTACCACCTCATCAAGAACACCCCGAAGGTCACCGGCTTCCTCGGCACCGACAAGAAGCCGATGCCGATCCCCGACCGCGAGGCCGAGCGCATCAAGGGCCAGGTCGCCGACGGCGTCGAGCGGCCGAAGCCCTCGATCCAGTTCGAGATCGGCGAGCAGGTGCG
>JBMOJG010000492.1:0-3317 GCA_049316925.1 Alsobacter sp.
GTTCAACGCGCGGACCCCGACTGAGCTTGACGTCGCCCTGAACCAGGCCGCCGCCGCGCAGGTCGATTCCTATTTCACCGCCAGCGATCCGCTCATCCTCGACCGGCGCGCCACCATCATTGCGTTCGGCCAGCGCCACCGCCTTCCCGGCATCGGCTTCGTGCGTCAGTTTTCCGCCGGCGGCTCCCTGCTCAGCTACGGGCCCAGCATCATCTGGATGTACGAGCAGTGCGGGATGTATGTTGGCTCGATTTTGAAGGGCATGAAGGTCGGCGATCTGCCCATCCTGCAGCCGACGGACTTCGAGTTCGTGATCAATCTGAATACCGCAACCGAACTGGGGATCAGCGTCTCGCGCGATCTGCTGGCGCAGACGACGGAATTTATCGAGTAATCTTTTCAACGGGTGAATGGCTGCCGCGGTTGTGAGGAAGCAGCGGAGAGGGCACCGCGCCCAACCAGGCAACGCGCTGCCCTCGGCAAGCGCCCTGCGAGGTTGGACCATGCGGCACGTTCGAGGCTCTTGAAGGACGCCACCGCTCACGACGTCCGCTGCCCGGCATATGCGAGCAAACGGCCCGTCTGGCCGCTGACGACAGTGATCTAATCACATGGGTCTTGCGTACTTCGCGATATACCAAGGAGACAATCGTCATGACCGAAGATGCAGTCAGGCAGCTGATTCTGGCCTTCGAGAACTACATCTCACAGTCCGGCTTTGGGCCGGAGGCTCTGCGTTCGGCCCAGTCCAAGGGGTGGCTTGACGAAGACGGGCGGGCGACGGATGCCGGCATCCACCTGTGCGAAGCGCTCGCGTCCCAGTCGGAGACCCGAAGCGCGTTCCGGCACATTTCATTGGCCTAGCAGCCCGATTTGGGGATCGCCTGCTCGACCGATGCAACCTCGCACTTAACGGGGGGCCAGGTACCACGTCTGGCCCGACTCGAAGCGATAAGGCGCTTCCAAAGCCGCGCTTCGGGCGCGACGGCGAAACACAGGAGCCATTCCGCAGTCCGTCTGAGGGCCAGGGCGAAGATGCACCCGTGCCATCACGGTGCCGGCAG
Source organism: Alsobacter sp. (assembly GCA_049316925.1). Taxonomy (GTDB): domain Bacteria; phylum Pseudomonadota; class Alphaproteobacteria; order Rhizobiales; family Beijerinckiaceae; genus Alsobacter. Next base: position 1,065 of record JBMOJG010000492.1, read on the forward strand.
TGGTCGATGCAAAACGCGTCAGTCGCGGCCGATCGATCCTGCAAGGCCTTGAATGGGGCTTGGTAGCGGAGGAGGGACTCGAACCCCCGACACGAGGATTATGATTCCTCTGCTCTAACCAGCTGAGCTACTCCGCCATCCATGCGGGGTCCGGTCGATGCACCCCCGCGACGCGCAGGCGGTATAGGCCGCGGCAGAAGCCGGTGTCAAGGCGCCGGCAGGGAGCCTCCGGGCACTGTGCCCGGCGCCGCGGCGGCGGGCGTGGCGAGGCGGCGGATGCGCGTCAGCGTGAACAGCGACAGCGGCGCCACCGTGCGGCGCTCGGCCAGTTCCACGCCCGGGTGGCCGGCGATCCAGTCGCCGATCACCGCGAAAGGAAACTCCGGCCGCCAGCCCAGGCTGGCGCTGCGCCGGGCCATCCAGCCCTCCACCGCGGCGCGCGGGCCGCTCTCGGCGCCCACATGGTTGACCAGCACGATCTCGCCGCCGGGCTTCACCACCCGGGCGAGCTCGTCGAGCGTCGCCGCCGGGTCCGGCACCACGGTGATCACATAGGGCGCCACCGCGGCGTCGAAGCTGGCATCGGCGAAGCCGAGCCGCGTCGCGTCCATGCAGGCGAGGCCGGCGACCTGCACCAGGCCCTCGCGCGCCACCCGCTTCTGCGCCACCCGCAGCATCGGCGCCGACAGGTCGACGCCCACCACCCGGGTGGCCCTGTCGAAGAACGGCAGCTCCAGCCCGGTGCCGACGCCCACGTCCAGCACCAGCCCGCCCGGCCGGTCCGCCGCCGCCACGGCCGCGCGCCGGCCCGGCTTCATCACCGCGGTGAACACCAGGTCGTAGACCGGCGCCCAGCGCGCATAGGCGGCCTCGACCGCCTTGTTGTCGAGCTCAACCGTCATGCGAGGTCACCCGGCACACGAATTCACCGATCATGATTCTGCGACAGCGGCCCTGCGCGCCGGGGCCGCGGCGCCAGCGGCGACCGCCGACGGGCCGGCCGTGACGCTGGCAAGCGCCGGCTGCACGATGGTGCCGCCGCCCAGCACCCGCGCCCGGGCGCCGGTGCCGTCATAGAGCACGCAGGCCTGGCCGGGTGACACGCCGAACTCGCCCGCCACCAGCTCCACCGCCACGCCATCGCCGTCGCAGCGCAGCACCGCCGGCTGCGGCTCGCGCGTCGAGCGCACCCGCACCGCCATGTCGAGCCCGGTCGCGGCGGCGGTGGCCAGCGGCACATCGCCGAGCCAGTTGAGATCCCGCACCCGCACCGTGTGCGTCGCCAGCGCCGCACGCGGCCCGACGATCACCCGCGCCGAAGCCGCATCGATGCGCACCACATAGAGCGGCTCGCCCGACGCCACGCCGAGACCGCGGCGCTGGCCAACCGTGTAGTGGATGACGCCCGCATGCTGCCCCAGCACCCGTCCGTCGAGATGCACGATCTCGCCCGGCTGCGCCGCCTGCGGCTTCAGCTTCTCGATGATGTCGGCGTAACGTCCGCTCGGCACGAAGCAGATGTCCTGGCTGTCGGCCTTGTCGGCCACCGACAGGCCCAGCGTCCGCGCCAGCTCACGGGTCTGCGCCTTGCTCAGGTCGCCGAGCGGAAAGCGCAGCATCGCCAGCTGCTCGGGCGTCGTGGCATAGAGGAAATAGCTCTGGTCGCGGTCCGCATCGGCGGCGCGGTAGAGCCCTCGCCCGCCGCCGGGCAGCGCCCGGCTGGCGACGTAGTGGCCGGTCGCCAGCGCCTGCGCACCGAGGTCGCGCGCCGTGTCGAGAAGGTCGCGGAACTTGATCTGCCGGTTGCACTCGATGCACGGCACCGGCGTCTCGCCCGCCAGATAGCTGTCGACGAAGCGGTCGATCACCGCATCGCGGAATCGGCTCTCGTAGTCGAGCACATAGTGCGGAATGCCCAGCCGCTCGGCCACCCGCCGCGCATCGTGGATGTCCTGCCCGGCGCAGCAGGACCCCGCCCGGTGCACGGCGGCGCCATGGTCGTAGAGTTGCAGCGTGACGCCGACCACGTCATAGCCCTCGCCCGCCAGCAGCGCGGCGACGACGGACGAATCCACTCCCCCCGACATGGCGACGACGACGCGCGTGTCGGCGGGGCGGCCCGGAAGGTCCAGGCTGTTGGGCATGGGCACACTCGAGAGGACGCGGGCCAGGGCCCGCAACAACGGCGCAGTCTAGCGCCTCGGACCGGCCGCGGCCAGCACGGGCCGGCTAACGGCTCTCCGGGCGCCGGGC
>JBMOJG010000493.1:0-3307 GCA_049316925.1 Alsobacter sp.
CGGTGGCGTGGTCGGCGCCGATCAGGAAGCCCTGCCCCATATGCGAAACGTCGAACAGGCCGGCGTTCTCGCGCACCCACAGGTGCTCGGCCATGATTCCGTCGGCGTACTGGACCGGCATGTCGTAGCCGGCGAACGGCACCATGCGGGCGCCGAGGGCGCGGTGTCTTGCGTTGAGGGGCGTCACTGCCAGCGGGGCAGTTCCGGTCGCGTCGGGCTCGGTCATTCCGGACTCCGGATCAAGGACACATGCCCGGACCTCGCGGCCCGGCTCAAGTGCCCCCTCTGTCCGCGCGACCTGAGAGATTTCCCCCGGACCTGTGGCCCGAGGTTACCCCCGTCGGTGGGCCGTCCGCGTACGGACGACCACTTTCCAGAGTGCCAGCTCCCCGCGGTCCTTCGGCCTGAGCGTTTCCGGGGCGGTTGCGCCTTCGGCGCCGGCGACTGGAGCCGAAGGGCTCCCGCCGGACTCTTCCGCGGGGATCAAAGACACTTGCTGAGTACGAGAGGCCCCGGTGGGTGTCAATCCCGCGGCGGCCCTTTGTCCTGCGCTGATTCTCAGCCGCGGGCGCGGCGTCGAGGCGGAGCCCGGCCACCCTGGTCAAACCCGGCTTCGATCGCCAGGTCGCCGTCGGCCTTCGGCACCATGATGTTGTCCTCGATAACGACGAATGTTGCCTGCGTGTCGTTGTGAGGAATCGTGACATTGCCGCGGTAGAGGCGCGTGGCAACGACCTTCTCGCCGCGCTTGACGACGATCCGCACCGGAATCGTGAAGGTGCCGGGAGCGCCGACCGGTCCCAGCAGCACAAGCCCCTCGACACCGACCTTGATGGCAATCTGGTCTCCTGCGCTGCGGCACTCGCGCGCGGTCTGACCGAGCGAAATCTGGCTACGCACGGCGCCGCCGGCCTCGTTGCGGATCGCCGACGCGCCAGGCGGGACGTCCACGGACGGGCAGTCGATCTCCTCCGCGGTCGTCTGCGATGCCGGTACCGTCGTGCCGCCATACTTGAAGATGTTGGCGAAGCTGCTGGAGCCCGCGGCCGCGGGCGCTGCCGACTCCCCGCCACCGAACGTTGTGCAGCCGGCGAGGGCGGCGGCCACGAGGCCCGACGCGACAAGGCGGATGAAAGTCGGAAATCCGGTCTGGCCGATCATCACACGCACTCCAACACGGCTCACCGCGGCCCGGCCGACGGTCACTCGATAAATATACACGAGGGCGAACAGCCCGGCGAGGCTCAGGGCAGGGCCTCGAACGCCTTGACGAAGCCGTTCAGCGACACCGGGATGCCGATGCCCTCCTCAGGAGTCTGGAAGACGATGAAGGTCGCCGCGGTGCCGCCGCGCAGCTTGCCCAGCAGCTCGTCGTCCATGATCACCTCGGCGACGCACCCGGTGGGCAGGCAGCGCACGAAGCCAGCCCGGCCGACATCGTTCTGGTCGATCTTCAGCCCGAGGCCGGCCGGAAGCAGGACGCCGAGCGGCGCAATCACCCGCAGCAGCCGGCTCTTGCCGTCAGCTGTCTTCAGCACGATGACAACGAGCGTGACATTCGGCTTGTCGTCCGCCTGCACGCTCTGCAGCAGGGCGCACTGCTCGACCTTTGCGCCAGCGGGCGTCTCGCAGCGCAGCTGCCAGTCGCCGAACGCATTCTTGACTGCGCCCTGGCCGCGGACCGTGGCCGTCGCCGCCACCAGGCCGCACAGGGCGAGGAGGACAGCGGGGATGATGCGAGCCGTCGCCATGGCGCCGGTGCTCCGTTGGTTGCCAGAGTATCGGAGGGACCACGCGCCGCGAAGCGTGTCAAGAACCCGACACACGCCGCGCTCGCCATGCGCTGCACGCGCGGCTCGGGATCAAATGCGCCCTCAAGCGTGCATTTGACGCACAGATTTCGCCCTTCGACGGCGTTGCGCTTCCCGCGCCTTTGTGGTTTTTGCGCTGTGTCAAACACCGAGGTTTGGCCCGGCGCGCCGTCTGGAGGGGTCCCGCCCTGGCGGGGTCAAGAACGCCTGTATCGGGCGGCGCGTGGCATGCGGGCCGGCGACGGACATATCAGGGAGACACGACGTGAAGACTTCCTTCTGGAACCGGACAGCGTCGGCCGCGGCCGCGCTCGGTCTCAGCGCTCCGATCGCCGCGCTCGCCGGTACCGGCCAACCGTCTCCCTGGCAGATGGGTCTGCAGGAGCCGGTCACCTATGTGGCCAGCTTCACGAACGACTTCCACACCGCGCTGGTCTGGATCATCACCGTCATCTCCGTGTTCGTGCTCGGCCTGCTGATCGCTGTCGTCGTCAAATTCAATGAGAAGGCCAATCCGGTGCCGTCGAAGACGACGCACCATACCGGTCTGGAAATCGCCTGGACGATCATTCCGGTGCTGATTCTGGTCGGCATCGCCATCCCGTCATTCAGGCTTCTGAAGCTGCAGATCGAACTGCCGAAGGCGGATCTGACCATCAAGGCGACGGGGGCCCAATGGTACTGGAGCTATGAGTATCCGGCCGACCAGGGTGGCGGGTTCAAGTTCGACAGCTACATGCTGACCCGGGAGGAAGCGGTCAAGGCGGGCCAGCCGGCGCTGCTCGCCGTCGACAACGAGGTCGTGGTGCCGATCAACAAGACGGTCATCATGCAGATCGTCGGTGCGGACGTGATCCACAATTTCTCGGTTCCGTCGCTCGGCTTCCGTATGGATGCCGTGCCAGGCCGCCTGAACCAGACCTGGTTCAAGGCCGAGAAGGAAGGGATCTTCTATGGCCAGTGCTCACGACTGTGCGGCAGCAACCACGCCTTCATGCCGATTGCGATCCGTGTCGTCAGCGCCGACCGCTATGCGGCATGGCTGACAGACGCGAAGAAGAAGTTCGCCTCCGCGGCGGACGGCACCGTCACGGTGGCCGCCCGCACCGCTCCGGTCGACTGACCGGCACCTCAACCTGACCACCTGCTGACCTTCGGCGATCCGGGACAGACAACATGGCATACGCTGCTGCGGCGCACGACGCCCACCACGACCACCCGACCGGCTGGCGTCGGTGGGTGATGTCGACGAACCACAAGGACATCGGCACGATGTACCTGCTCTTCGCGCTGTTCGCCGGTCTCATCGGCGGGGCGCTGTCGATCGCCATGCGGCTCGAACTTCAGGAGCCCGGGCTGCAGTTCTTCACCAACCCGCAGACCTACAACGTGTTCGTCACCGGCCATGGCCTGATCATGGTGTTCTTCGTGGTCATGCCGGCGCTGATCGGCGGCTACGGCAACTGGTTCGTCCCGATCATGATCGGCGCGCCCGA
>JBMOJG010000494.1:0-3283 GCA_049316925.1 Alsobacter sp.
GTCACCGTCCGGCTCGATGCCCGGCAGCACCCGCGGGCGCGCGCCGGTGGCGATGATGATGTGGGCGGCCTTGTAGGTCCCCTCCCCCAGCGTGCCCTTGGGCACCGGGTTTTGCGGCTGGACCGCCGGCTTGGTGGACTTCCCCACCTTCACCTCGCCAACGCGGGGGATCGATGCCTCGCCCCAGATCACGTCGACCTTGTTCTTCTTCAGCAGAAATCCGACGCCGCCGTTGAGCTGCTGCGACACGCCGCGCGAGCGCTTGACCACGGCCGCCATGTCGAAGCCGACGCCCTGGGCGGTCAACCCGTAGGCACCGGGATGCTGCATGTAGTGGTAGATCTCGGCCGAACGCAGCAGCGCCTTGGTGGGGATGCAGCCCCAGTTGAGGCAGATGCCGCCGAGATGCTCGCGCTCGACGACGGCGGTCTTCAGGCCGAGCTGGGCGGCACGGATCGCCGCCACATAGCCGCCGGGGCCGCCCCCGATGATGATCACGTCGTAGCTGTCGGCCATCTCGCTGTGCTCCGTCACGTGGCCCGGCCTCGCCTGGTGGGGCTCGGGAGGCGGTTTCGTCCCCTGCCGGCCGCCCTCCGTTGCGCGGACGGTCCAGGCGGCGGCGGTTCACGGGTCGGGCGGGCGGCCCCGCCCGGCGCCGGCCTAGACCAGCATGCCCATGGGGTTCTCGATCAGCCGGCGGAAGGCGCCGATCAGCTCGGCGCCAAGCGCTCCGTCGACCGCGCGGTGGTCGGTGGAGAGGGTCACGCTCATCACGGTGGCGACGGCCGGCGCGCCGTTCTTCACCACCACCCGCTGCTCGCCCGCCCCGACCGCCAGGATCGAGGAGTGCGGCGGGTTGATCACGGCGGCGAAATCCTTGATGCCGAACATGCCGAGATTGGACACGGCCGACGAGCCGCCCTGGTACTCCTCCGGCTTCAGCTTGCGGACCTTGGCGCGAGCCGCGTAGTCCTTCATCTCGTTGGAGATCGCCGACAGGGTCTTGGTCTCGGCCTTGCGCACGACCGGCGTGATCAGGCCGCCCGGAATGGATACGGCGACGCCGACATCGGCATGGCGGTGCTTCAGCATCGAACCTTCCGTCCAGGTGACGTTGGCCTCGGGTACGCGCACCAGCGCCAAAGCGAGCGCCTTGATGACGAAGTCGTTGACCGACACCTTGAAGGCCGGCTTGCCGTCCTTGTCGTTCGGCGCCGAGGCATTGATCTGCTCGCGCAGCTGCAGCAGCGCGTCGAGCTCGCAGTCCACCGTCAGGTAGAAATGCGGGATGGTCTGCTTGGCCTCGAGAAGGCGACGCGCGATCACCTTGCGCATGGTGTCGTGCGGCACCTCCTCGTAGCTGCCGGGCTCGTAAAGGCGCTTGATCTGGTCATCCGAGGCGGCGGCGACCGGTGCCGGTGCCGCGGCGGGCTTTGCGACGAGCGCAGGCGCAGCCGCGGGGGCGGCCGCAGCGGTCGTTGCAGGTGCGGCCTTTGCCGTTCCGCCCTCGATGGCGGCGCGGACGTCGCGCTCGACGACGCGGCCGTGCGGACCCGATCCGCTGACGGCGGAGATGTCGACGCCGGCCTCGCGGGCAATGCGACGGGCGAGCGGCGACGCGAAGACGCGGTCGCCGGAGGCCAGCGCGGGCTGCGGCGCAGCCACCTGGGTGGCGGTCGCCGGAGCCGATGCGGGGCTGGAAGCCGATGTCGCAGCTGCGACAGATGCGGGCGCGCTGGCCGGCGCAGCGCCGCCACCGGCCGCCACGGCCTTGGGGTCCTCACCCTCGGAGGCGATGACGGCGATCAGCGCGTTGACGGCGACGTCGGCGGTGCCCTCCGGCACGACGATGCGGGCCAGGATCCCCTCGTCGACCGCCTCGACCTCCATGGTCGCCTTGTCGGTCTCGATCTCGGCGATGACGTCGCCGGACTTGATCGTATCGCCTTCCTTCTTCAGCCACTTGGCGAGATTGCCCTTTTCCATCGTCGGGGACAGGGCAGGCATCAGAACGTTGACGGACATGGCGGACCTCCCCCGGTCAGCGATAGGCGACGGCGCGGGCCGCCGCGATGACATCCGCCACCGTCGGCAGCGCCAGCTTCTCGAGATTGGCGGCGTACGGCATCGGCACGTCGCGCCCGGTGACGCGGCGGACCGGCGCATCGAGCCAGTCGAAAGCCTTCTCCATCACCTGCGCGGCGATCTCGGCGCCGACACCGGACTGCGGCCAGCCTTCCTCGACGGTGATGCAGCGGCCTGTCTTCTTCACCGAGGCGATCACCGTGTCGATGTCCATGGGCCGGATCGTCCGCAGGTCGATCACCTCGGCGTAGATGTGCTTCTTGGCCAGCTCCTCGGCCGCCTTCAGCGCGTAGGTCATGCCAATCGACCAGGACACGATGGTGACGTGGTTGCCGGGCCGCACGACCTTGGCCTTGCCGATCGGCACGACGAAATCGTCGAGCTGCGGCACCGGGCCGGACTGGCCGTACAGGATCTCGTTCTCGAGGAAGATCACCGGATTGGGGTCGCGGATCGCAGCCTTGAGCAGGCCCTTGGCATCGGCGGCATCATAGGGAGCAATGACGACGAGGCCGGGGACCGAGGCGTACCACGGCGCATAGTTCTGGCTGTGCTGCGCGCCGACGCGTGAGGCCGCGCCATTGGGACCACGGAACACGATGGGGCAACGCATCTGGCCGCCCGACATGTAGTTGGTCTTGGCCGCCGAGTTGATGATGTGGTCGATTGCCTGCATGGCGAAGTTGAAGGTCATGAACTCGACGATCGGACGCAGGCCAGTGAAGGCAGCGCCGGTGGCGATGCCGGCAAAGCCGTGCTCGGTGATCGGCGTGTCGATGACGCGGCGGGCGCCGAATTCCTGCAGCAGGCCCTGGGTCACCTTGTAGGCGCCCTGGTACTCGGCAACCTCCTCGCCGATGACGAAGACGGCGTCATCGCGGCGCATCTCCTCCGCCATGGCGTCGCGCAGCGCCTCGCGCATGGTCACCATCACGGTTGCGGTGCCGGCGGGGATCTCGCCGGAGGCGTCGTAACCGTCTGCCGGCGCTGCCGGGACTGTTGCGGGCGCCGGAGCGCTGACTGCGACCGGCTCGGCCGCCACCTCGGCGGGCTCGGGCTCGCCCGGCATGGAAGCGCCGCCTGTGGCCTTGACGGTGGCGGGATCCTCGCCGTCCGACGCGATCAGGGCGATGCGCTGGTTGACAGGCACGTCGCTGGTCCCGGCCGGCACGAGGATGCTGGCGAGGATACCCTCATC
>JBMOJG010000495.1:0-3282 GCA_049316925.1 Alsobacter sp.
CTGCATCACTATTATGCGCCGGAATTGCCGGTTCGTTCGCCAGGTTCACTCGTCCGGGGCAACGCCAATGTCATCGCGGCGACGCTGGCCACACTCGCCGAGTTTCCTGACCGGCAATTGCTCGGCGAGGACGTGATCTGGTGCGGTAATGCGCGGGATGGATTCCTGTCCTCCCACCGGATCATGTCATTGGCCACTCATACGCAGGATGGTCTGTACGGGAAAGCGACGGGCCGGACACTGGCCTATCGGGTGATTGCCGATTGTGCCGCGCGCGAAAACCAAATCTTCGACGAGTGGCTTGTTCGCGATCAGGGCGCCATCGTGCGTCAGATGGGCTGGGACCCCAAGTCCTATGCTGCTGATCTCATCGCACGAGAGGGCGGCCCCGAGCGATGCACGCGTCCGTTCACGCCGGACATCGATATCAACGGTGGATACAGCAGCCGTGGAAACAACGATCCAACCGGCGCTCGCTATGCCGACCTTCTCACCCGCATCATGCGTGCCGATATCGCGGTGATCGGGGCGGAATACGATCGCGCCGTCCAGAGCGAACTGCCCGGTGGCATCACAGGGCATGGCATCAGCGCCGTGGATCGCTTCTGGCTTGGGCTGCGTGCGTCCCTGCCGGATGCAAGCTTCGAACTGCACCACATCATCGGCCGCGATGATCCAGGGATGCCACCCCGCGCGGCTATCCGCTGGTCCCTCACGGGCAAGCACTCCGGTTGGGGAGCCTTCGGCGCGCCGAGTGAGGCGGACGTGCACGTCATGGGAATCAGTCATGCGGAATTCGGGCCCTGGGGCCTCAGGCGCGAATTCGTCCTGTATGACGAGACGGCCATCTGGAAGCAGATCCTGCTGAAAACCGGTTAGCCTAAAGGCCTCACCTCAGTCCCAGCTCCGAGCGCAGTTCGGGTCAACGAACCCGCGCATCAGGTTCTCCCCACGCGACCGTTCGTCCAACTTCAGCGTGAAACAGCGAAACATGCGGGTTCGGTCACACTTGCAAAGACATCGATTCCGGATAGCCTTGCATACGAATGCAAAAACAGCGCAAGCGCGATAAACGGGAGGAAAGCATGAGCATCACACGACGTCATTTCAGTCTGGGTGCCGCGTCACTGGGACTGGCCGGCCTCACGCCCGGCGCAGCCTGGTCGCAGGCGGCAGCGCTGGCGACCGTCAAGCCCGGCAAGCCCTTTGCCGGGACCGAAATCAAGATTCTGTGTGTCGTAGCCACCCAGTTTCGGGCGCATGAAGCCCGCGCCGCCGCATTCACCGACGCAACAGGCATCACGGTAAAGTACACCTATGTTCCGTTCGCGAGCATGCGCGATGCGCTGACGGCGGAGATGGTCGGCGGTACCGGCGGTTATGACATGGTGACGGTGATGGACCAGTGGGTCCCGTCACTCACCAATCTCATGGATCCGATGGACCAACGGATCACGGACAAGAAGATCGATCTCAAGCGCTATCCCGAGGCATTCCTCAATCTCGGTCAGGTCGGCGGTAAGCAGTTTGGCTTGCCGACGCGTGCGCATGTGCAGTTACTGTTCTATCGCAAGGATTTGTTCGCGAAGAACAACCTGCAGCCGCCCAAGACATGGCACGAGGTGGTGACTGTATCCAAGGTCCTGCAGGACAAGGAAAACATCGCCGGCATCGCGCTGCCGTACGGCAAGAACAGCGGCCAGAACCTGATGGTCTGGTACAATTTGCTGTGGGGACGCGGTGCCGATGTGTTCGATGCGCAGGGCATGCCCGCTTTCGCGAGCGAGGCTGGGCTCAAGGCGATGCAGGACTACATCGACATGCTGCGCACGCACAAGGTGACCCCGCCAGCCGCCGTCTCGTTCAACGAGCAGGACGCTGTGAACTCGATGCGCGGCGGCAATGCAGCGATGGTCCCGGTCTGGTGGTGGGTGCGCGGCGGCTTGTTTGATCCCAAAGTTTCCAAACTGACGGAAGACCAGGTCGGTCATGCGCCGATGCCGACCTACGCCGGCGGCAAGAGCTCGACCTACATCAACTGTTGGATCTACGCGCTGACCAAGAATTCGAAGAACAAGGACGCGGCGATGGAGTTCGTGGCGTTTGTCTCCGAGCCATCGGTCGAGCGCGACATCCTTCTCGATCCGAAGGAAAGCGATGTCGTCGCTGTCCAGTACCCCAACCTGCGCGATCCGGATGTGAACAAGCGCTTTGGTGGCATGCATACCTTCGCGGCTGAAGCACTGCAGAACACGAAGGTCGTGCCGTACTCCGCCGAATGGCCGCAGATGATGGAGGCCCTTGAAACGGCGATGTCGGAGGCCGCCTCCGGAGCGAAATCGGTGCCGGACGCCTTCAAGGCTGCTGATGCCACCATCCGCCGCATCGTCCGTCGCGGCTGACAAAGGCAGGGCCCGGGCTGACGGCAGCCCGGGCTCACCATCATGCGGAATTCCGACCGATACACGCGTTACGTTCTGCTCCTTCCGGCGCTCGCGCTCGTGCTGGGCACGACGCTTTGGCCCGTCGTGTCGGCACTGACGACAAGTCTGCGCGACTGGCGGCTGAAACGAAGTCCCGTGCCGCAGAAATGGGTCGGGTTCGAAAATTACCTCGTGGCGCTGGACGAGCCCGAGTTCTGGAACGCCCTGAAGGTCACTGCGGTCTTCGTCACCTTCGATGTCCTGCTGACGGTGGCCGTTGCACTTGTGCTGGCGCTTTTGCTGCGCCGCGCGGGCGTGCTGCAAAGTCTGGTGCGGGCGGTTCTGATCCTGCCTTTCGCCGTCAGCCCGGCGCTGATCGGCGTGTCGTTCCGCTTCATGCTGAACGGTGAGCATGGCGTTCTGGCCAAAGCCTTCTCATGCCTGCCCGGGCTCGCGGATGTCGTCTGGCTGGCAACGCCCGGATACGCGATGGCCGCGCTCATCCTTTCGGACGTCTGGCACTGGTTTCCTTATCTCACGCTGATGTTCCTGGGCGGTCTCGCGGCGATCCCGAAGGAAACCGAGGAAGCCGCGGAGATTGACGGCGCGACGCCGCTTCAGTCGATTTTCCTCGTGGTTCTCCCCCAGATGAAAGGCGTGATTGCCGTCGGCCTGATCCTGAAATCGATCTTCGCCCTCAAGATGTTCGATCAGGTCGCCACGCTCACCGGCGGCGGGCCGGGCATCACCACGCAGACGCTGGCGCACTACACCTATTCGGTCGGCTTCGTGCATTACGACATGGGGCTGGCCTCGGCGCTGGCCGTGGTGCTGACCGCCATCCTCGTTGCAGTCGGCG
>JBMOJG010000496.1:0-3279 GCA_049316925.1 Alsobacter sp.
CCCGAGATCGACCTCAAGCTGTTCAACACGCAGGAGGTCGACCGCTCCAAGGGCTGCAGCGTGGCGCTGTGGCAGGCCGACCGGGATCCCGCCAAGGACCGCTTCGCCTATGTGTTCACCGAGGTTCTGGCGCCGCGCACCCATGCCCGCCAGCCCGCCCGGATCCGCATCGGCAGCGAGACCGTGGCGCTCAACCGGGTGGCCAAGGGCGGCCGCACGAATGGCTATGATCTCTACGAGCATCAGCTCTACCGCCTGCCGGGCGAGAACGAATACGCCATTCTGGACCTCAAGCTCGGCCCGCTGGAGGGCGAGGCCGTGGCGGTCGAGGGCGGCTCGATGACGGTCGTGATGCGCGGCAAGCAGGTGTTCCGTGTCGCCGTCCGCGGCGGCGCCGGATGCAACACTCCGGCGGCTGCGGCGGAGCCGGAGAGCCTCGCCGGCCTCTTCCAGCGCTACGACGTCAAGCCGCCCCAGGTGCAGCGCGCCTTCGTCCAGTCGGTGCAGAAAAAGTACGGCTGCAGCGCCGAGGTGATGAGAACCGGCATTGTCGGCTTCCAGATGTCCGAGGAATCGGCGATCTGGCAGATCCCCTGCGAGCGCTTCGCCTACCAGGCCTCGGCCGTGTTTGCACTGGTCTATCTTCCCGATCCGGCAACCCAACACACGTTCCTCGATTTCAGGGCGCCGAAGGGACGTGAGCGCACGTCTCCGGCCGGCGTGCTGATGGATCCCGAATGGAACCTTCGGACCCGCACCGTGCGCAGCGTCGCGCTCGGCCGCGCCGCCGGCGATTGCGGCGTGCTTGAACGCCACAAGGTGGCTGCCGACGGCACCTTCACGCTGGTGGAATACCGCGAGAAGAAAGCCTGCGACGGCACGCCGACGAAGCCGGAGGAGTTCCCGCTGGTGTTCCGCGCGCCCTGAGCCGATCCGCCGCTCACACCGTCCGCGTGACCTTGCGCAGATGCGGCGGGGTATCGGGGTCGAGCCCGCGCGCCGCCGCCAGTGGCGCCAGCCCGCCATAGAAGGCGCGCGCCTGTAGCAGCGGCAGCAGCGCCGCCGGTGTGCCCTGCGGCAGCGGCAGGGCCGTCCAGCCGGGTGCGGGATCGCGGCCCGCATACAGCACGGTCGCGCCGACCGCGGCGAGTCGGCCGGCGGTGTCCAGCGTGCTGGCGCCGCCCTCGTCGCCCGGGTCCAGCACCAGCACCGGGAAACCGGGGCCGACCAGGGCCATCGGGCCATGCAGGACCTCGGCGGCGCTGAAGGCCTCGGCATGGATCCCGCAGGTCTCCTTCAGCTTCAGCGCCATCTCGAGCGCGATGCCAAGTCCGGGGCCGCGGCCGATCACGTAGAGGCTGCGTGCGGCGTGCAGGTTGGACAGCGCCGGCCCCCAGTCGCGGTCGCCGGCGGCGGCCAGCGCGTCGGGCGCGGCCGCGACCGCCGCCGCCAGCGCCGGGTCGCCCGACCACGCCGCGGCGAGATGCAGGAAGGCGAGGCCCGCCGCCAGGAAACTCTTGGTGGCGGCGACGCTGTGCTCGGGCCCGGCGGCGAGCGGCAGCAGCACGTCGGCCAGCGCCGCCAGCGGCGCGGTTTCGTCGTTGAGCATCACCGCCACCAGCGCACCGCCGGCCCGCGCCGCCTCTGTGAGGCGCAGCGTGTCCGGGCTGCGGCCGGACTGCGAGACGGCGATGAACAGCGCTCCCGCGAGCGCCGGCGTGCCGCCATACACCGAGGCGAGGCTCGGCCCGAGCGAGGCGACCGGCAGGCCGACGGCCCGTTCGAGCACATATTTGCCGAAGGTGGCGGCATGATCGGACGAACCGCGCGCGCATGTGGCGACGACTGCCGGCGGATGGGCGCGCAGCCGCGCCACCAGCCCGGGCAGGACGGGCGCGAGGCGCAGCGCCAGCCGGCGCGCTACCGCCTCGGCCTCCGCCGCCTCGCGGCCGAGAAACGTGCCGTCCCGCGAGGCGTTCTGCATGCCGCTCCCCCTCCGTTGGCGCCGATGACGCAAGCTGGCGCAGGCCGCACCCTGCCGCAGCCGCGCCGCCGCGCCAAGCCAAAGCAACGGCAAAGACCTTGGCAGAGACGATGGCAGAGACGACGGCAGAATCCTGGCCAAAGACCGGGCTACGGCCCGCCCGGCCGGGTCCAGCCTGCCTGCATCCGGGTCACGGCCCCGCTTGGCGAGCGTCCCCGGGCCGCGTAAGGGAAGGGTCCCGGCGCGCTCGCGCCGCCCGAGCCAGACGAGACCACCATGAGCGGCCGCCTTTCGCTTTCCAAGGACAAGATCCGCGTGCTGCTGCTCGAGGGCGTCAACGACAGCGCCGTCGAGCTGTTCACCACCGCCGGCTACGGCAATCTGCGCCGCCTGCCCAAGGCGCTGGACGGCGCCGAGCTGCACGAGGCGCTGAAGGGCGTGCACATGCTGGGCATCCGCTCGCGGACCCAGCTCACCGGCGAGATCCTGGCCGCCGCCGACCGGCTGATCGCCGTCGGCTGCTTCAGCGTCGGCACCAACCAGGTCGATCTCGACGGCGCCCGGCTGGCCGGCATCCCGGTGTTCAACGCGCCGTTCTCCAACACCCGCAGCGTCGCCGAGCTGGTGATCGGCGAGATCGTCATGCTGCTGCGCCGCGTCTTCCCGCGCTCGATCTCGGCCCATGCGGGCGGCTGGGACAAGTCCGCCAAGGACAGCCTCGAGGTGCGCGGCAAGACGCTCGGCATCGTCGGCTACGGCAATATCGGCAGCCAGCTGTCGACCCTGGCCGAGGCCATTGGCATGCGCGTGGTGTTCTTCGACCTCACCGACAAGCTGCGTCACGGCAACACCGAGCCGGCTGCCAGCCTGGGCGAGCTGCTGGCCGTGTCGGACGTCGTCAGCCTGCACGTTCCCGAGACGGCCGGCACCCACGGCATGATCGGCCGGGCCGAGATCGCCCAGATGAAGCCCGGCGCCTACCTGATCAACAACAGCCGCGGCACCGTCGTCGACCTCGACGCGCTGGCCGATGCGCTGCGCACCGGCCACCTGCGTGGCGCCGCCGTCGACGTGTTCCCGCACGAGCCGTCGGCCAATGGCGAGGCGTTCCGCTCACCCCTGCAGGGGCTGGAGAACGTCATCCTGACACCGCATGTCGGCGGCTCCACCGAGGAGGCGCAGGAGCGCATCGGCGCCGAGGTGGCGCGCAAGCTGATCGACTACAGCGATGTCGGCTCGACGGTCGGCGCCGTCAACTTCCCGCAGGTGCAGCTGCCGACGCGGCCCACCGGCAC
>JBMOJG010000497.1:0-3252 GCA_049316925.1 Alsobacter sp.
CCGGGCGGCACGGCGTGCCGCTGTACCCGTTCTTTCTCGACGGGGTCGCCGGCGATGGGCGCTACATCATGAAGGACGGACTGCATCCGTCGGCTGATGGCATCAAGGTCGTCGTCGAGCGCATTGTGCCCAGCGTGGAACGCTTTCTGGGCAGCCTGCCGCGCGGCTGAGGTGAGCCTTCCGGGGGCTGGCCAGAGCGGCTCCAGCATGCTTGTAAGGCGGCGCACGCCACACGCGATCCCCCGGAGCCCGCCATGGAACATCGTCCGCTCGGCCGTACAGGCCTGTCCGTCAGCCTGATCTGTCTCGGGACGATGACCTGGGGCGAGCAGAACACCGAGGCCGAGGGCCACGCGCAGATGGACTATGCCCTCGACCAGGGGGTGAACTTCTTCGACACGGCGGAGCTCTACCCCATCCCGCCGCGCGCCGAGACGCAGGGGGCCACCGAGACGATCATCGGGTCGTGGTTTGCCAGGCGTTCCGGCGCGCGGGACCGGGTCGTGCTCGCCAGCAAGGTCGTGGGCCGCACGCCGATGGACTGGTTCCGCGACAGACGCGTCCCTGCCGAGCTCAGCCGCGCGCAGATGCAGGAGGCGCTCGACAAGAGCCTGAAGCGCCTGCGCACCGACCATATCGACCTCTACCAGCTGCACTGGCCCGACCGGCCGATGCCATGGGGATCCAATCCGACGGCGGTCGAGGCAGCCGACTTCGGTGGCCCCAGCCATCCGATCGAGGAGATCCTCGCCACGCTCGGGGAGTTTGTGAAGGCCGGCAAGGTCCGCCATGTCGGGCTCTCCAATGAGAGTGCGTGGGGAACGATGAAGTTCCTCGCAGCGTCGGAGACGCGGGGCCTGCCACGCGTCGCATCGGTGCAGAACGCCTACAGCCTGATCAACCGCACCTATGAGGTGGCGCTGGCCGAAATCGGGCTGCGCGAGCAGATCGGCCTGCTGGCCTATTCGCCGCTGGCCCAGGGTTATCTCACAGGGAAGTATCTTGATGGTGCGCGACCCGCGGGGGCGCGGACGACGCTGTTCAACCGGGGGCAGCGCTACGAGAAGCCGGGCGCCGAAGAGGCCATCGCGCACTATGTGGCGCTGGCGCAGGAGGCGGGGCTCGACCCGGCGCAGATGGCGCTGGCCTTCGTGAATTCACGGCCGTTCGTCGCCTCCAACATCATCGGCGCCACGACCATGGACCAGCTGCGAACGGCGATCGCGTCGGCGTCCGTCACCCTGTCGCCGGACATCCTGGCGCGGATCAACGCGATCCACCAGACGCACCAGAACCCGGCACCGTGAGGCTTCATCGGCCCGTTTCAAAGGATTGATAATCGCGGATCGTCGCCCCACTGTGGGGCGACGGCAGCCGATTCGGCGCTGCCGACCATCCGGATCCGGGCCCTGCCCGGTCCCGAACAGGGGAGGCTTTCATGCCCCGCCTCTTCACCGGACTCGAAGTCCCTTCCGAAATCGCCACGACCCTGTCTGGCCTGCGCGGCGGCCTGATCGGCGCTCGCTGGATCGATACCGACAACTATCATGTCACGCTACGCTTCATGGGCGACATTGACGACCGCTTCGCCCATGACGTGTCGTATCTGCTGGGCGAGGTGCGGCGCCGGCCGCTCACCCTGACGATCGGCAGTCTCGACTGCTTCGGCGGGGACCGACCGCGGGCGCTCGTCGCCAAGGTCGCGCCGACGCAGCCACTGATCGAGTTGCAGGCCGAGCATGAGCGCCTGCTGCGGCGGGCCGGTCTGCCGCCGGACAAGCGCAAGTTCACGCCGCATGTGACGCTCGCCCGTCTGCGCGACACCACCTCTTGGCATGTGGCCGATTTCCTCGCCGGCATGGGACATGTGCCCTCGCGCAGCTTCACCGCCAGCCGGTTCGTGCTGTTTTCCTCACGTGCCTCGACCGGTGGCGGCCCCTATGTGATCGAGGCTGCCTATCCGCTGTTCTGACCAGACACGGGGTGGGCGACAGGGCTTAACGCCCTAGTTCCGCGGGTAACGGGGGAGACCGACAATGGCCGACAGGCTCGATGCCAATGCCCGCAGTGCAGCGCTCGCCACCCTGCCGGGGTGGGCAGCCGTCGACGGCCGCGACGCGATCACGCGGCGTTTTGTCTTTGCCGATTTCAGCGAGGCGTTCGGTTTCATGGCGCGAGTGGCGCTGGTCGCGGAGACGATGAACCACCATCCCGAGTGGTCCAACGTCTACCGCACTGTCGACGTCACGCTGTCGACCCATGACGCGGGCGGGCTGACCGCGCTCGACGTCGATCTCGCCCGGGCGATGGACCGGATCGCCGGCTGACGGCACGTCCAGCGGCTAGCGCGGGGCCATCCGCAGGGCGCCGTCGAGGCGGATGCCCGTGCCGTTGAGCATGTCGTTCTCGACGATGCTGCGCACCAGGGCCGCGTATTCGTCGGGCCTGCCGAGGCGGGAGGGGAACGGCACGCTGACCTCGAGCGCCTTGCGGGCGTCATCGGGCACGCTCTCGAACATCGGCGTATAGAACAGGCCCGGCATGATCGTGACGACACGGATGCCGTAGCCCGACAGGTCGCGGGCCACCGGCAGCGTCATGCCAAGCACGCCACCCTTGGAGGCCGCATAGGCGGCCTGGCCGATCTGCCCGTCCTGCGCCGCGACGGAGGCGGTGCAGATGATCACGCCGCGCCCGCCGTCCTGCGTGACCGGATCGAGGCCGGCCATCCGGGCAGCGGCCTTCGACAGAACCGTGAAGGTCCCGGCGAGGTTGACGGCCAGCACCCTGGCGAAGGTGGCGGCGTCGTGGGCCACGAACTCGCCGGTGTCGCGCTTCTTCGAGACGGTGCGCTTGGCAGGCGCGATGCCGGCGCAGTTGACCACGATGCGGGCGGGGCCGTGCGCTTCCTCGGCGGCGGTGAGTGCCGCGTCGACCGATGCCTCGTCGGTGACGTCCGTCCGGCAGAAGGCGCCGCCGATTTCAGTCGCAATCGCCTTGCCACGGGCCTCGTTCATGTCGAGCAGCGCGACCCGGACGCCCTGGCCGGCCAGCATGCGGGCCGTGGCTTCACCGAGGCCGGATGCGCCCCCCGTGACGATGGCGGCGAGTGAGGCATCGAGTTTCATGGTTTCCTCCCTGGAAGCGGATACCGGTTTAGCGCGCGCCGGGCAGCAACGAAACCGTTCAGTGCTGGCCCTTGCGGCGCGAAATAACCGGGGCCATCTCTTGCGTCGGGCGCCATTGCGCCCG
>JBMOJG010000498.1:0-3251 GCA_049316925.1 Alsobacter sp.
ATGCCGCCATACACCACCAGCTCGCCCGGGCGCTCGGCCACGTCGGGGTCGAGATTGTTCATCAGCATCCGCAGCGGCGCCTCGGTCAGCCAGCTCTTGGCCGTGAGGTCGGTGCCGCGAGCGGCGCGGATGGTGCGGCTGTTGTCGATGCGCGACTGGAGCGTCATGTCGGCCTCCCGGGCAATGGGTCAGGCGCGCGCGAAAGCGAGCGCGGTGTCGAGGATGCGGGCGAGGGTGGCGCGGATGGGCGCCGCATAGGCGTCGTCGAACGGCACCGGCCAGTCCTGCGGGCCGACGGGGCCAGGGCGTTCCGGCATGTAGCCGCGGCAGGCGAGCTCCATCTGCAGGGCGTGAACACCGTCGGCCGGGCGGCCATACGCGCGGGTGATCCAACCGCCCTTGAAGCGGCCATCGACGACGAAGGGTGGACCCGCGTCGCGCAGGATGGCGGTGACGGCGGCAACCAGCGCCGGATCGGCGCTCGTACCGCTGTTCGTGCCAAGGTTGAACACCGGCAGCTCGCCGTCGAACAGCCGCGGGATGAGCGAGCGGATCGAGTGGCAGTCATACAGCACCACCTTCGGGTGCAGCCCGCGCAGGCGGTCCAGCTCGACGCCGATGGCGGCGTGGTAGGGATCGAAATACGCCGCCCGGCGGGACGCGATCTCGTCGGGTCCCGGTGCCTCGTCCGCGCGGTAGAGCGGCTCGCCGTCGAAGGTCTCGGTCGGGCACAGCCCGGTCGTCGCCTGACCGGGATAGAGCGAGACGCCCGAGGGGTCGCGGTTGACGTCGATGACGGTGCGCGAGACGGCAGTGTGCACCAGCGTGGCGCCGAGGCCGGCGGCGAAGGCGTAGAGCGTGTCGATCCACCAGTCGGCATCCTTGCGGGCCAGCCAGGGCGAGACGAGCCGGGGTTGGAGACCACGCAGATCCGTGCCGGTGTGCGGCAGGCTGACGAGCAGCGGCGCATCGCCCCGGGTGATGGTGAGCCAGGAGGCATCGCTCATTGCAGGCCTCCGCCGAGGCCCGGCAGATCACGGCCAGTCGCGACGGCCAGCTGGCCTTCGCGCACGAGGCCGGCGGCCTGCGCCATATCGGGGGCGAAATGGCGGTCCTCGTCGAGGTGCGGCACACGGGCGCGCAGCAAAGCGCGGGCCGCTTCCAGCGGCACGCTGGAGCGCAGCGGCGCGTGGAAGTCGCAGCCCTGCGCGGCCGCCAGATACTCGATGCCGACGATCTGGACGACGTTCTCCGCCATGGGCTGCAGGCGCCGTGCGCCATGGGTGGCCATGGAGACGTGGTCCTCCTGGTTGGCGGAGGTCGGGATGGAATCGACGCTGGCCGGGAAGGCCCGCTGGCGGTTCTCGGCGACGAGCGCTGCTGCCGTCACCTGCGGGATCATGAAGCCCGAGTTCAGGCCGGGCCTGGGCGTCAGGAACGCCGGCAGGCGCGACAGCGCCGGGTCGACCAGCATGGCGATGCGCCGCTCGGTGATCGAGCCGATCTCGCACAGCGCCATGGCGATCTGGTCGGCCGCGAACGCCACCGGCTCGGCGTGGAAGTTGCCGCCCGACAGCACCTCGCCGGTGTCGGCGAACACCAGCGGGTTGTCGGACACCGCATTGGCCTCGGCCGCCAGGGTCAGTGCGGAGCCGCGCATCAGATCGAGGCAGGCGCCCATCACCTGCGGCTGGCAGCGCAGGCAGTAGGGATCCTGCACCCGGTCGTCGCCCTCGAGGTGGGAGGCGCGAATGGCGGAGCCTGCCATCAGGGCCCGCAGCGCGTCAGCGACCTGGATCTGGCCGCGATGGCGGCGCAGCACGTGGATGCGCGGATCGAACGGCGCGTCCGAGCCCTTGGCCGCGTCGGTGGCCAGCGCGCCGGTCACCAGCGCGGCCTGGAACACCCTCTCAGCGTCAAACAGGCCAGCCAGCGCCAGCGCGGTCGAGACCTGCGTGCCGTTGAGCAGCGCCAGCCCCTCCTTGGGGCCCAGCATGGCGGGCTGAAGCCCGGCCGCGGCCAGCGCCTCCCGGCTGGGCATGCGCACGCCCCGCACGAATACCTCGCCCTCGCCGATCAGCGCGAGCGCCATGTGGGCGAGCGGCGCGAGATCCCCCGACGCACCGACGGAGCCCTGCGCGGGAATGACGGGCAGAATGTCTGCGCGAAACAGCGCCTCCAGCAGCTCCAGGGTGGCACGGCCGATGCCCGAGGCGCCCTGGGCGAGGCTGGTCATCTTCAGGGCCAACACCAGCCGCACCACCGGCAGCGGCAGCGGCTCGCCGACGCCGGCGGCATGCGACAGCACGATGTTGCGCTGGAGGATCGCCAGGTCGGCATCGGGGATGCGTACCGAGGCCAGCTTGCCGAAACCCGTGTTGACGCCATAGACCGGCGCGCCGCGGGCGACCACGGCCGCGACGGCAGCCGCGCTGGCCTCGACCTGCGGCCAGCAGTCCAGTGACAGGCTCCAGTCCGAGAAAAAGCCCAGCTTCTCGGACGGCTGGCGGTAGATGTCCCGCCACTCGGACAGCGTCACCCGGCCCGGCTTGAGCCACAGACCCTCACCCATCGCGCCCTCCCACGATCCGCCTGTGCAGCGGGTTGAACCCCATGCGGTAGACGAGTTCCGCCGGGCTGCCGATGGACCAGATCGCCAGATCGGCGCGCTTGCCCGCTTCCAGCGTGCCGCGATCGGCGGCCAGCCCGAGCGCGCGGGCGGCCTCGCGGGTGACGCCGGCGATGCACTCGTCCACCGTCAGCCGGAACAGCGTCGCGGCCATGTTCATGGCGAGCAGCAGCGAGGTCAGCGGCGAGGTGCCGGGATTGCAGTCGGTCGCCACTGCCATCGGCACGCCGTGGCGGCGGAACAGGTCGACCGGCGGGCGCTGGGTCTCGCGGATGAAATAGAACGCCCCCGGCAGGATCACCGCCACGGTTCCGGATGCCGCCATGGCGGCAGCGCCGGCCTCATCCGTGTGTTCGAGATGGTCGGCCGACAGGGCGCCGTAGCGGGCGGCAAGCACGGCCCCGCCCAGGTTGGAGAGCTGGTCGGCATGCAGCTTGACGGGCAGCCCCAGCGTCCGGGCCCGGTCGAAGACGCGGGCGACCTCGGCGGGCGTGAAGGCGATGCCCTCGCAGAAGCCGTCGACGGCATCGACCAGCCCTTCGGCAGCAAGGGCGGGCAGCATGAGGTCCGCCACCTCGGCGACGTAGCGGTCGCGGTCATCGCGCCGCTCGGGCGGCAGCGC
>JBMOJG010000499.1:0-3251 GCA_049316925.1 Alsobacter sp.
CGCCCGTTTAGACACCCGGTCCGGTTAACCGTGTCCTAACGGGACAGCCGTTCACCCTCCGTTAAGGCCCATGCTCCAGCCTCGTATCACGACTTTTTCAGCACGTGATCCATTGTGAATGCCATCATTGCCCTGCCGCGCCGCGCCGCGGCGTCATCCCGTCATGCCGGGCTAACGCCCGGTGCCGGGCTCAGGCCCGGGGCCGGGCCGCGGCCCGGGGCCGGCTTCCGCGTCAGCCTTCCCGACGCGGAGGGGAAGCCGCATGTCGTCGAGCTCGGCGCCGGCGAGCATGTGCTCGGCTGCGGCCCTGCCGCCGACCTGCTGGTGCCCGATGCCCCCGCCGACGAGACACTGCTGCTGCGCTGCGACGACCCCCCCGGCTCCGGAGCCATGGTCGCGGTGGCGCTGACCGACGGGCTGCGCCTGCGCGACCGGATCCTGCGCGTCGGCGTGCCGGCGCCGCTCGGCGACCGCGCAACCGTGACGGCGGGCGCGCTGACGCTGCAGTTCGAGGCGGCAGCCGCCGCAGGCCCGCGCTGGCTCGTGCCGGCGGCCCTGCTCGGCGGCAGCGTCGTGCTGGCCCTGTGGGCGCTGGCGGGCGTTCCCGGCCTGCCGTCACCGCCACCGGCCATGGCCGGCCTGCGCGGCGCCCTGCCCGAGACCGCGGAGACGCTCGCCGCCGACCTGACGGCGCGGCTGGCGCAGCACAATCTCGGCGCCACCGCGACAGTCCGGGACGGCACCGTCCGGGTGGTGGGCGCGACGGGGCCCGACGAGGCGCGGCGGGTTCGCGGCCTCGCCGATGCGGCGGCGCGGCGCAGCCGCGTTCCGGTGATCACGGCGGTGACGACGGAAACCGACCCTGCGGCGGCTCCATTCAGCGCCGTTGCGTTGGCGCCGCGGGCCTATGTGACCTGGCGAGACGGACGGCGCTTCCGCCCCGGCGACAGGCTGCCGAACGGCTCGGTGCTGTCGGCCATCGGCGAGAGCGGTTTGACCCTGTCGCGCGACGGCGCCGAGACACGGGTGCGGTTCTGACCACCGCCAGGCCGGGGAGGCTGCCATGACGGTCACAGACAGCGCAGCGGACGGGCCGCCGGCGACCCCGGGGCTGCTGGCGCGCTTCCTCGCCGGCGCCGGGCGACGGGGCGACGTGGTGTTTGCATCGCTGTTCGTGCTCGTCGTCGGCATGCTGATCCTGCCAATGCCGACGCTGCTGATGGACACGCTGCTGGCGGTCAATTTCGGGCTGACGCTGGTGGTGCTGCTCAGCGCCATCTATCTGCGCAACACGCTCGACCTCTCTGCCTTTCCGGCCATCCTGCTGGTCACCACGGTGTTCCGCCTGGCCCTGACGGTGTCGACCTCGCGGCTGATCCTGGCGCAGGGCGATGCGGGCGCCATCGTCAGCGGCTTCGGGCGCTTCGTCGTCGCCGGCAATGTCGTGGTCGGGCTCGTGGTGTTCGCCGTCGTGGCGATCGTCCAGTTCATCGTCATCACCAAGGGCGCCGAGCGCATCGCCGAGGTCGGGGCGCGCTTCACGCTGGATGCGCTGCCAGGCAAGCAGATGAGCATCGACAGCGATTTCCGCAACGGCGAGATCACCAAGGAGGAGGCGCGGCAGCGCCGCTTCGTGCTGGAGCGGGAGAGCCAGTTCTTCGGCGCCATGGACGGCGCCATGCGGTTCGTGAAGGGCGACGCGATCGCCTCGATGCTGGTGGTCGTCGTCAACCTCGTCGGCGGACTGCTGATCGGCACCCTGCAGCGCGGCATGCCGCTGCGCGAGGCAGCGCAGCTCTATGCGCTGCTGACCGTGGGTGACGGCCTGGTGGCGCAGATTCCGGCGATGTTCATGGCGGTGGCGGCGGGGACGCTGGTCACCCGCGTGGCCTCCGAGGAGCGCGGCAATCTCGGCAGCGACCTGTCGCGACAGCTTGCCGCCCAGCCGCAGGCGCTGGGCGTGGCCGGGGCCTTCATGGCGCTGATGGGCCTGGTCCCGGGCTTCCCCGCGGGCGTGTTCCTGACGCTCGGCGCCGGCATGGGAGGCCTCGCCTTCGCACTCACCCGGACCCGCGCCGCGGCGCTGGCACGGGCGAAGGAGGCGACCGCCGCCGCAGCGGCCCCGCCGGCTGCACGGCTGCGCGAGCCGGGGATGAACGACCTGCTGGTGCTCAGCGTCGCACCGACGCTCGAACAGCCGCTGCTCGCGGCAGGCCTGGCGGCGGCGGTGCAGGCCCGCGCCGGCATGATGGCGCGACGGCTCGGCTTCACCGTGCCGATGCCCGGCCTCGTCGCCGACGGACGGCTGATCGGCGCGCTGCGGCTGGAGGTGGACGGCGTCGCCGCGTTCGAGATGCCGCTCGATCCGGCAGCGCTCGACCGGCAGGTGCACGAGATCGCCGACCAGGTGGCGGAGTATCAGCGCCGCTATGCGGCCCGGCTGTTCGGCCTCGAGGAGGCCGGCGCCTGGCTTGACGAGGCACGCGCCGATCTCGGCCGGCTGGTCGCCGACGTGCAGCAGCAGGTGCCGATGCTGCGCCTCGTCGACACGCTCCGCCGGTTGCTCGACGAGGAGGTGCCGATCGTCCAGCGCCGGACGATCCTGGAGGCCTTGCTGCAGTTTTCGGGCGAGACCAATCCGGACACGCTGTGCGAGGGCCTGCGCGGCGTGCTGCAGCGGCAGATCTCGCACCGGCACACGGGCCTCGACGGGCACATCGCCGCCATCGTGGCCGGACCGGACGTCGAGGATTTCGTCCGCCGTGCCGCCACCGGTAACACCTTGCCGGCCGACGAGGGGGTGTCAGCCGGGCTGGTCCGGCAGACCCGCGCGATTCAGGCGACCCAGATGCGGGAGGGCCGGCACCCGGTGGTGCTGGCGCCCGCCCCGGTGCGGCGCTGGCTGCGGCAGTTTCTCGCGTCGCAGGGCGTGGTGATCCCGGTGCTGGCCTATTCGGAGATCGCAGCGGAGACGCAGGTCCGCGCCATCGCCACCCTGTCGACCCGCGCGACCGACGCCGCCGCAGCGGCGTGATCCGGGCCGGACCGGGCGCGGCCCCTGTCCGATTTTCGGCATCGCCAGCTTCCTGATTTTGCCTAGTATCGGGCTTCGTCCGACGCAGGGAGACCGCCGTGCAGACAGATGCAGCCCGATCCGCAGCCGCGGGTGGCCACGCCGCGCAGCCGCCGCAAGCCAGCGCCGACTGGCCGGCCGGGGTCTATCGCGCCCTGCGGGCCGCCGATGTCTCGCA
>JBMOJG010000500.1:0-3250 GCA_049316925.1 Alsobacter sp.
TGCAGCAACTCTCGCGCCGCGCCCGCCGGGCGATCACGAACGAGGAGGCCCGGTCCTTCGGTCTCGAGCGCCAGGTGCTGTCGAAGATGATGACGGAGGCGGCGCTGGACGACCGTGCCCGCAGATACGGGCTGGCGATTTCCGACGATACGATCATCAAGGCCATCCTGGCTGACCCGACCTTCCGCGGCGCCAACGGCCAGTTCGACAGGGCCCGTTTCAACGAGCTGATCCGCAGCAATGGCTTTACCGAACAGGCCTTCGTGAAAGCGCAGCGTGCCGTCTATCTGCGCCAGCAGCTCGCCGATACGCTGGCCGGCCAGCCCGGTGTGCCTTCGGCGCTGCGCGAGGCGATCCACCGTTACCAGGCGGAAACACGGTCGATCACCTATCTGACGCTGGGTCCCGACCGCATAGGCCCGGTGCCAGCCCCTGACGCGGCGCAGCTCCAGGCGTTCTTCGACCAGCGCAAGGCGTCGTTCCGCGCGCCGGATTACCGCCGCTTCAGCTATGTGGCGCTCGGTGCCGCCGATGTGGCGCAGCCCGAGACCGTCGGCGAGGCCGAGGCTCGGGCGTTCTACAAGACCAATCCGGAGCGCTTTGGCCAGCCCGAGCGGCGCGCGGTGCAGCAGATCGTGTTCCCGACGGCCGACGAGGCCAGGGCCGCGTCCGATCGGATCAAGGGCGGGCTCGCGTTCGACGCGCTGGTCGCCGAGCGAAAGCTCGGGCCCAGCGACATCGATCTGGGCCTCGTCAGCCGCGAGGCGATCATTGATCCGGCTGTCGCGGACGCCGCTTTCGCACTGCCGGCCGGCAGCGTCAGCGAGCCGGTCCAGGGCCGTTTCGGTACCGTCCTCGTCCGGGTGGCGTCGATCGAGGCGGAAGCCATGAAGCCATTCGAGGCGGCTCTCGCCGAGATCCGCACCGAGATCGCCCGCGGCCGGGCCCGCGAGCTGGTGCAGGCGATGCATGACAAGATCGAGGACCAGCGCGCCTCGGCGCGGCCCCTCGCCGAAATCGCCAAGGATCTGAAGCTGACCGTGAACACCGTGAATGGTGTCGACCGCAACGGTCGCGACAAGTCCGGACAGCCGCTGGCTCTTCCCGATCGCGAGGCGCTGCTGAAGGCGGTGTTCGCCTCCGACATTGGCGTCGACAACGAGGCCGTGGCGAGCCGCGAGGGCGGCTGGGTTTGGTTCGAGATCGCCGGCATCGAACCGGCGCGCGACCGTACCCTGGCAGAGGTCAAGGCGCAGGTCGAGGCGGCGTGGACAGCCGACGAGACAGCGACCCGCGTCGCCGATAAGGCGGCGGAGGTGCTCAAGGCGGTGCGCGCCGGCCAGTCGCTGGAGGACGCCGCCGCGGCGCTGGGCGTGGAGGTCAAGACGGCTGCCGACATCCGCCGGCAGGGCGGGGCCGGCCTGCCGACGGCGGCCGTCTCGCAGGTTTTCGCGACGCCGGTCGGGGAACTCGCGAGCGCCGTCGGCGCGACGCCGCAGGAGCGGCTGGTGCTGCGCGTCACCGGCGCCGAGGTCCCGCCGCTGCTGTCGACCACCCAGGCGGCGACGCAGCTTGACGAGCAGCTGCGGATGGCGATCGGCGACGACATTCTGTCGGCCTATGTGCAGAAGACCCAGGCCGAGCTGGGCACCAGCACCAATACCGCCCTGATCCGGCAGACCATCGGCGGCGGGCTCTGAGCATGGCGGCCATGCCGGACTTCGCCGGCTTTGCTGAGGCTTACGAAACCGGCGCCGCGCAGCTCGTCCGGACGGTGCTGGTGGGTGACCTCGAGACTCCGGTCTCGGCCTTCCTCAAGTTAAGGGCGGCTCATCCGCAGCACGCGTTCCTGCTGGAATCGGTCGAGGGCGGTGCTGTTCGCGGCCGCTATTCGATGATCGGCCTGGCGCCGGACCTCGTCTGGCGCTGCCAGGGCGGCATGGCGGAGATCAACCGGACGGCGCTGTCAGATCCGGACGCTTTCCAGCCCTGCCCCGGCGCGCCGCTGGAGGCGCTGCGGTCACTGCTCGCCGAAAGCGCCATCCCGTCGACGCCTGCCGGGCTGCCGCCGATGGCGGCGGGCGTGTTCGGCTATCTGGGCTACGACATGGTCCGCCACATGGAGCGGCTCGGCCCGCCCAATCCGGACGCGCTGGGCGTGCCGGATGCGGTGCTGGTGCGGCCGACCGTGATGGTGGTGTTCGACGCGGTCCGCGACGAGATGGTGGTGGTGAGCCCGGTGAGGCCGCGGCCCGGCACCGTGGCGCGTGCCGCCTATGCGGCCGCGCAGGAGCGCATCGACGCGGTGGTGGCGGCGCTCGATGCGCCTCTCACTCATCCGGGTGGCCCGGCGCCGGCGGGGCTGGTGGCGCAGGCCGCCGTCTCCAACACTGCGCCGGAGGCCTACAAGGCGATGGTGGCGCGGGCAAAGGAGTACATCCGGGCTGGCGACATCTTCCAGGTGGTGCTGTCGCAGCGCTTCGAGGCGCCTTTCGCGCTGCCGGCCTTTGCACTCTACCGGGCCCTGCGGCGGGTCAATCCCGCCCCGTTCCTGTGCTTTCTCGACTTCGGCGGATTCCAGATCGTCTGTTCGTCGCCGGAAATCCTGGTGCGGGTGCGCGACGGTACGGTCACGATCCGCCCCATCGCCGGCACGCGGCCGCGCGGGGCCGATGCTGCTGCCGACAAGGCGCTGGGCGAGGAGCTCCTGGCGGACGAGAAGGAGCGCTCGGAACACCTGATGCTGCTCGATCTCGGCCGCAACGACGTTGGTCGCGTGTCGAAGACCGGCACCGTGACGGTGACGGACAGCTTCTTCCTCGAGCGCTACAGCCAGGTGATGCACATCGTCTCGAATGTCGAGGGTCAGCTTGACGACACAAGCCACGATGCGCTGGGCGCGCTGGTGGCCGGGTTTCCCGCCGGCACCGTCTCGGGCGCGCCCAAGGTCCGGGCGATGCAGATCATCGACGAGCTGGAGAGCGAGAAGCGCGGCATCTATGCCGGCTGCATCGGCTATTTCGGCGCGTCCGGGGAGATGGATACCTGCATCGTGCTGCGCACCGCCGTCGTCAAGGACGGGCGCATGTATGTGCAGGCCGGCGCCGGGATCGTCCACGACAGCGATCCCGACAGCGAGCAGGCCGAATGCGTCAACAAGGCCAAGGCGCTGTTCCGGGCGGCCGAGGAGGCCGTGCGCTTCGCCAGTGCGGCCGGGCGCGGCCAGTGACCGGCGCGGCGCCGGTCGACG
>JBMOJG010000501.1:0-3245 GCA_049316925.1 Alsobacter sp.
TGCCACTGCGCACCCAACCAGCCCATCTCTAACGCCAGCGCGCAGCCTGAACCCGATCCGGGACCCATAATGCTGTATGACGCGCTGGTCGCACCCTTTGCCGATTTCGCCTTCATGCGCCGGGCGCTCGTCGGCACGCTGGCGCTCGCGCTCGGCGCCGGCCCGGTCGGCGTGTTCCTGATGCTGCGCCGGATGAGCCTCGTCGGCGACGCCATGGCCCATGCGATCCTGCCCGGCGCGGCGCTGGGCTACCTTGTCGGCGGCCTGTCGCTGGGCTGGATGACGGCCGGCGGGCTCGCGGCCGGTTTCGCCGTGGCGCTCGGCGCCGGCGCCGTCGCCCGCCTGACGATGCTGCGCGAGGATGCGTCGCTGGCGGCGTTCTACCTCGTGTCGCTGGCGCTCGGCGTCACGCTGGTGTCCCTGAAGGGCTCGAATGTCGACCTGCTGCATGTGCTGTTCGGCACCGTGCTGGCCCTAGACGACGCTGCACTGGTGTTGCTGGCCGCCATCACCACCATCACGCTGGCGGCGCTCGCCCTGATCTACCGGCCGCTGGTGCTGGAATGCGTCGACCCCGGCTTCCTGCGCTCGGTCAGCGGCGCCGGCGGCGTCACCCATCTGGCCTTCCTGGCGCTGGTGGTGCTGAACCTCGTCGGCGGGTTCCACGCGCTTGGCACGCTGCTGGCGGTCGGGCTGATGATGCTGCCGGCCATCGCCGCCCGCTTTTGGACGCAGGACATCACTCTGCTGATCGTGCTCGCGACCCTGATCGGCATCGGCTCGGGCATCGCCGGACTGCTGATCTCCTTCCACGCCGGGCTCGCCAGCGGCCCGACCATGATCCTGGCCGCCGGCGCCGCCTATGCGGTGTCGCTGGCGGTCGGCCCCGAGGGCGGGCTGCTGCTGCGCCTTTTGCCACGCCGACACCTGCAGGCCTGAAACCCGCCCCCGACAGGAGGACAGCCATGCTGAACCGCCGCAAAGGACTATGCATCGCCATCGCCGGGATGCTCGCCGCATCCCTGCCGGCCGCCGCCCAGACGACGAGCTCCTCGGCTCCGCTCCCAGTGGTTGCGAGCTTCTCGATCCTGGCCGATTTCGTCGCCGAGGTCGGCGGGCCGCGCGTGGCCGTGACCGCGCTTGTCGGCCCCGACGGCGACGGCCATGTCTACCAGCCGACCCCGGCCGACGCCCGCGCGGTCGCGGCCGCCCGGCTGGTGGTGGTCAACGGTCTCGGCTTCGAGGGCTGGATGGACCGTCTGGTGAAGGCCTCGGGCAGCCGCGC
Source organism: Alsobacter sp. (assembly GCA_049316925.1). Classification (GTDB taxonomy): domain Bacteria; phylum Pseudomonadota; class Alphaproteobacteria; order Rhizobiales; family Beijerinckiaceae; genus Alsobacter. Next base: position 1,286 of record JBMOJG010000501.1, read on the forward strand.
CGCCATCGTCACCGCCACGCGCGGCGTGAAGCCGCTGCGTGACCCCGAAGCCGGTCACGGCCACGGTCACGCTATCGACCCGCATGCCTGGCAGGACGTCGGCAATGCCCGCCTGTATGTGGCGTCGATCCGCGATGCCCTTGTTGAGGCCGATCCGGCCGGCCGCGCCGACTACGAGGCCCGCGCCACGGCCTATCTGGGGCGCCTCGACGCGCTCGACAGCGAGATCAGGTCCGCCATCGCAAGACTTCCTGCCGATCGCCGGCGGGTGATCACGTCGCACGACGCCTTCGGCTATTTTGCGCGAGCCTATGGCCTCGCCTTCGTGGCACCCCAGGGCGTCTCGACCGAAAGCGAGGCCTCGGCCCGCGACGTCGCCCGCATCATCCGCCAGATCCGGGCGGAGAAACTGCCGGCGGTGTTCCTGGAAAACGTCTCGGATCCCCGCCTGATGGATCGGATCGCCAGGGAAACCGGTGCCCGCATCGGCGGACGGCTCTATTCGGATGCGCTGTCGCGCCCCGATGGGCCGGCGGGGACTTACATCGAGATGATGCGCAACAATATAAGGGAGCTGTCGTCGGCGCTGTCGTCCTGACCCCCGATGCAACCAGGAACGCCCGCCGTGTCCGACCGTGTCGTCCTTTATCCCGATCCCCGGCTGCGCCAGTCCGCCGCGCCGGTGACGGCCTTCGACGACGGGCTGCAGCTCATGGCCGGACTGCTGGGGACAGCCTTGCGAACGATCCCGGCGATCGGCCTTGCCGGGCCACATCTGGGGATCATGCACCGCATTGTCGCCCTGGATACCGAGCGGGCAGGCGGCGGCGTTGGCCTCTATGTCAATCCAAAGGTGGCATGGACATCCGCCGAGACGGCCGAGCACGAGGAGGGCAGCGTGTCGCTGCCCGGTCTCACCGCCAAGGTCACCAGAGCTGCCAGCCTCCGGGTGACCTTCCAGGACCTCGGCGGCGCCGTGCGCGAGGAGGAGGCCACCGGCTTCCTCGCCGCCTGTCTGCAGCACGAGATCGACCAGCTCGACGGCCTCTTCTGGCTCGAACGCCTCTCCCGCCTGAAGCGCGAGCGCCTGCTTGCCCGCTTCGCCAAGCTCAACCGTGCAATCCCGGGCGCCATCGCGGCGCCGGGGCGCACGCGGACCGAAAGGACCAGCCCATGACCGCTCTTCCCACGGACGGCGCCGCTTCGGACGGCAAGATCCCCGTCACCGTGCTCACCGGCTATCTCGGCGCCGGCAAGACGACGCTGCTGAACCGCATCCTCACCGAGCCGCACGGCAAGAAATACGCCGTCATCGTCAATGAGTTCGGCGAGATCGGCATCGACAACGACCTCGTCGTCGGCGCCGACGAGGAGGTGTTCGAGATGAACAACGGCTGCATCTGCTGCACCGTGCGCGGCGATCTCATCCGCATCATCGAGGGCCTGATGAAGCGCCGCGGCAAGTTCGACGCGATCATCGTCGAGACGACCGGCCTCGCCGATCCGGCACCGGTGGCGCAAACCTTCTTCGTCGACCAGGACGTGTCCGACAAGGCACGCCTCGACGCTGTGGTGACGGTGGCGGACGCCAAATGGCTCATCGAGCGGCTGGCCGACGCCACGGAGGCGAAGAACCAGATCGCCTTCGCGGATGTGATCCTGCTCAACAAGACCGACCTGGTGACGCCGCAGGAACTGGCCGAGGTCGAGCGCCGCATCCGTGCCATTAACCCCTACGCCACCCTGCACAAGACCCAGCGGTCCGCCGTACCGCTCGACGCGGTGCTCGGCCGCAACGCCTTCGATCTCGACCGCATTCTCGAGATCGAGCCGGCCTTCCTCGAGACCGACGATGCCCATGACCACGATCACCACCATGGCGACGGCCACCATCACCATGGCGGGCTGCATCACCACCACGACGACGAGATCCAGTCGGTGGCGATCGCGCTCGGTGAGG
>JBMOJG010000502.1:0-3231 GCA_049316925.1 Alsobacter sp.
CCCTTCTGCGTCGCCGCCACCATGTCGACCACCGCCGGCAGCACCGTGTAGTCGACCACGACCGTCTCGGCCGCGTCGCGGGCCTGCGCATAGGTCTCGGCGATCACCACCGCCACATGGTCGCCGACGTAGCGGACCTTGCCCTGGGCCAGCGCCGGATGGCCGCCGGCGCGCATCGGCGAGCCGTCCTTGTTGTGGATCATCCAGCCGCAGATCAGCCCGCCGACCTTGTCGGCCGCGAGATCGTCGCCGGTGAGAACCGCGAGCACGCCGGGCGATGCCTTGGCGGCGCTCGCATCGAGACTGTTGATGGCCGCGTGCGCATGCGGCGAGCGCACGAACACCGCATAGGTCTGGCCGGGCTGGTTGATGTCGTCGGTATACCGGCCCTGGCCGGTGATGAAGCGGAAGTCTTCCTTGCGGCGGACTGGGGCGCCGATGCCTGTCGCGGTCATGGGGTGTTCCTCCTCGGGCGCCGCCTTAGGCGGTCATTGGGTTGCAGCGGGCGAAACGGCCGCGGGCGCGTCCTGAGGGGCGCCGCGCAGCCGCATGACGTCACTCGGCCGCGATCTGCTGGCCGGTGCCGGACATGGCGGCTGCGCCCGCCTGAACCGCCTTGACGATGTTGTGGTAGCCGGTGCAGCGGCAGATATTGCCCTCGAGTTCCTCACGCACGGTGTGCTCGTCGAGCGCCGCGCCCTTGCGGTTCACGAGGTCGACGGCCGTCATGATCATGCCGGGCGTGCAGAAACCGCACTGCAGGCCATGATGCTCGCGGAAGGCCGCCTGCATCGGATGCAGCTCGGTGCCGTGGGCCAGGCCCTCGATGGTCGTGACGGCAGCGCCGTCGCACGACACAGCCAGCATGGTGCAGCTCTTCACCGCCTTGCCGTCGACATGAACGACGCAGGCGCCGCACTGGCTGGTGTCGCAGCCCACGTGTGTGCCGGTCAGCCGCAGGGTCTCGCGCAGATACTGCACGAGCAGGGTGCGGGGGTCGATCGAAGCGGTGACGGCGGTCCCGTTCACCGTCATGGAAACCGAGGCCATGCTGTTCCTCCACTGGATGTTAGGTACCCGGGCGGGTACCGCGTTCTTGGCCGCCCGGGGCGGCGGCTCCCCCGTCCGATGATCCCGCATCAGCGGCGACGGCAGATGATGGAATTCAGTGTGGTACGGCCCGAAAATTCGGTCAAGCCGCATCGCTTTTGAAAAACTGTCGCGAAATTGCGACAATTCGGCAGGTTTTGCGGTGCAGTGCGATAATCCGCCGGTCAAGCTCAGGCCCGGCCGCATTGCTGCACCGCAGCAGTTGCAGGTCAAGCCGGCGGCGGGATCACAGCCTTGGCGAAATTGGCGAAGAATTCGTCCGCCATCTTCTTGGCCACGCCGTTGATCAGCCGGCCGCCAAGCTGGGCCAGCTTGCCGCCGATCTGCGCCTCGACATCATAGGTCAGCCTTGTGCCGCCCTCGACGGTCTCGAGCTTCACGACCGCCCCGCCCTTGGCAAAGCCGGCCACGCCGCCCTCGCCCTCGCCTGTGATGCGGTAGCCGTTCGGCGGATCAATGTCCGACAGCGTCACCTTGCCCTTGAAGGTGGCGCCGACGGGCCCGACCTTGACCTTTGCGGCCGCTGAAAACGAGGTGTCGCTGGTCTTCTCGAGGCTCTGGCAGCCGGGGATGCAAACCCGCAGCACGTCTGCGTCGTTCAGCTTGGCCCACACGGTGTCCTTGTCGGCCGGCAGCACGAAGTCGCCGGACATCGTCATGGCCATGGGTCGTCTCCTCGTCGGATGCATGCCGGCCCGTTGGCATTGCCATCTCGGTCTCCGGCTCTGGTAGGGTGGCGCGAGTGGACCATGAACACCGTCCACCCGCAACGTGCTCCGCCATCCGCCAAAGGGACAGTCCCGCCATCATGCCGATCCTGACACCTGACGAAGCCGCGATCGCGGCCGGAGAGGCCGGCGACGGCGCCGCCATGGCGATGCGAATCGTCGCCGAGGCAGCGCGGCTGATGGGCGCGCCACGGCTGATACCGGTTGCCTCGGCCCATATCGATGGCGCCCTGTACCATGGCGATTCCGGCACGCTGTTCGCCGAGCGCCTGGTTGCGGGCGGGGCCAAGGTGGCCGTGCGGTCGACACTCAATGTCGGCGCGCTCGACCTCGTCGGGTGTTCGCGCGGCCGCCTGCCGCCTCACGAGCACGACATGGCACGGCGCATGATGCGCGCTTACGAGGCCATGGGCTGCGCCCCGACCTGGACCTGCGCGCCCTACCAGGCCGGGCACCGGCCGGCGGTCGGCACCGACGTCGCCTGGGGCGAATCGAACGCGGTCGTGTTCTGCAACTCGGTGCTGGGCGCGCGCACCAACCGCTATGGCGATTTCCTCGACATTGCCTGCGCGGTCGTCGCCCGGGCGCCGGACTACGGCCTGCACCAGGCGGCCAATCGCCAGGCGACGGTCGTGGTGGACTGTACGGCCCTGTCCCCATCGCTCCGGGCTGCCGACGTGTTCTGGCCGGTCTTCGGCACCTGGTACGGGCTGGCCATGGGCGGTGCCATCGGTGTCGTCGAGGGCCTGGCCGGCTTTGCCACCGAGGATCGGCTGAAGGCGCTCGGCGCCGCGGCCGCGTCCTCCGGCGGTGTCGGCCTGTTCCACCTCGCCGGTGTGACCCCCGAGGCGCCCGACGCGGCCAAGGCGTGCGGCGGCCCCGAGGCCCTGGCACGGGCCGAGCGGATCACCGTCACCGGCGCGATGCTGCGCGAGGCCTGCACCCGGCTCTCGACGGCCGCGGGCGATGCCGTCGACGCGGTGGCGATCGGCAGTCCGCACCTCTCCCTCGACGAGGTCGCCAGCCTGGAGGCCCTGCTGGCCGGCCGCCGCCTTGCGGTGCCGTTCTTCGCCTGCACCGGGCGGCATGTCATCCGCGCGCTGGAGGCCGATGGCCGGCGCGCCGCCCTGGAGGCCGCCGGCGTGACCTTTGTGGCCGACACCTGCGTGGTGGTGACGCCGGTGCTGGCGCCCTCCGGTGGGGTGCTGATGACCAATTCGGGCAAATTCGCCCATTACGCGCCGGGCACCACCGGCTATGCGGTGCAGTATGGCGCCCTCGCCGACTGCGTCGAAAGCGCGGTGGCCGGCCGCCTCGTCCGGGAGGATGCGCTGTGGAGCTGAGCACCGAGACCATCCGCGTCGAGGACCTGTTGCCCGGAACCGGCGCCGGC
>JBMOJG010000503.1:0-3225 GCA_049316925.1 Alsobacter sp.
GCCCCGGTAGGCCTTGCCGATGGGGGTGCGGGCGGTGGCGACGATGACGGCTTCGACCATGGCGGACCCGTGTTCACGAGGGGGAAGGGGAAGCGGTACGCCGCTCGGCGTCCCGCAGTTCGATGCGCGACAGCTTGCCGACCGCCGTGCGCGGCAGGACATCGCGGATTTCCAGTGCGGCCGGCATTTCGTGCCGGCCGAGCTTGTCGGCGAGGAAGGCGCGCAGCGCCTCCAGCGTCGGCGCCTCGGCGCCCGGCTTCGTCACCAAGAAGGCCTTGGCGGCCTCGCCCCGGTAGGGATCGGGGATGCCGATCACCACGCATTCGGCGACGGACGGATGCTCGTAGACCGCCTGCTCGATCACCTGCGGGTAGACGTTGAACCCGCCCGACAGGATCATGTCCTTCTTGCGCTCGACGATGAAGAACCAGCCGTCGGCATCCATGTAGCCGACATCGCCGGTGAGGAAGCGATCGCCGACGAACACCGCCGCCGTCTCCTCCGGCCGGTTGCGGTAGCCAGCCATCACATTGGCACCGCGGATGCGGATCTCGCCGATCTCGCCCGGCGCCAGCACCCGGGTGGGGTCTTCGAGCGCCACGATATCCATCTCGACGCCCGGCAGGGGGACGCCGATCGAGGCCGGCTTCACCGGGCCGGTCAGTGGCAGGTTGGTGCCGGCCGGCGCCGTTTCTGTCATGCCCCAGCCACCGCGCAGCGTCAGGCCGGTCAGCGCCTCCATGCGCCGCGCCACCTCCACGGGCAGCGGTGCGCCGCCCGAAGCCGCATGGCGCAACGACGAGAGGTTCCGCGTCTCCAGCCCGGGGACTGCCGCAATCGCGATCCACATGGTCGGCACGCCGGGAAAGATCGTCACCTGCTCGCGCTCGATGTCGTCGACCACGCTGGCGGCGTCGAAGCGCATGCGCAGCAGGATGCGGTTGCCGTTGCGCAGATGCCGCAGCAGCACGGTGACGAGGGCGTAGATGTGGAACAGCGGCAGCACGCACAGCACTGTCTCGCCGCCGCGCCGCGCCGGCCGCCAGCCGTCCAGCCAGGCGTCGTACATGCCGACCGAGGCGGTCAGATTGGCGTGGGTCAGCATCGCACCCTTCGGCTGCCCGGTCGTGCCGCCGGTGTACTGCAGCACCGCGACATCGGAGGGCGAGACCCGTGGCCATGCCGGCGGGCGGACGGCTTGCCCCATGGCCTCATTCAGCCGCACGATGCCGGGTCTGTCCGGGATCGGCATCCGGGCTGGCCCGCCCTCGCCGTGGGCGTCATCCTCGCCCACCAGCACGCAGTCGACAGCCCCGGCGTCGAGCAGGCGCAGCGCCGTTGGCAGGAGAGAGGCCAGATCCAGCGTGACGAGGATCCGGGCGCCGCTGTCGGCCAGCTTCAGTGCCAGCGTGCGCTCGGCATCGAGCGGGCTGAGATGGGTGCAACACGCTCCCGCCCGCATGGCGGCAAAGAACGCCACCGGATGCCACGGCGAATTGGGCAGGTAGAGCGCAACCACGGTGCCCGGGCCGTGGCCCTGCGCCAGCAGCCAGGCCGCCGCGTCATCCACCATGGCGCCGAGCGCCGCATAGCTGATGCTGCGATCGCGAAAGGCGAGGGCGGTGCGTGGGCCATGCAGCGCCACGGCGTCGTCGAACATACGCGTCAGCGTGCCTACCGGGAGCGGCGTTCCCCAGTCGAGGCCCGGCGGATAGGACGATTCCCAGGGGAAGGGACGGCTCATCGGTGCGCCCCGATGGCCAGGCAGGGGCAGGACGCGACAACGCCATCACCGCCAGGCCGTGTGGCCACTGCGGACCCTGACCGGGGTCGCTCCTCCCTGATGGTGATCATTTCGCAGTGCGGAATTTGATTTCGCAGATTGACGGGCAGGCTAGAAGTGCGCTGACATGGTGTCAACGCGCCCGGAGAGACGGCCGAGAATGCCGACAGAGGCACAGCGACCGGCGGGTTCACCCGCGGGAGGGGACCGGAAATTCGTCGTCGCGCTCGCCCGCGGCCTCGACGTCCTGCGGGCGTTCCGCCCCGGCGACGGCGTGCTCGGCAATCTCGAGATCGCCGCCCGCACCGGCCTGCCCCGTCCCACCGTCTCGCGCCTCACCTACACGCTGACCAAGCTCGGCTACCTCACGCCCGTGCCGCGCTTCGGCAAATATGCGCTCGCCCCGGCGGCCCTGGCGCTGGGCTACACCGCGCTGGCGAACCAGGGCATCCGGCCCGTCGCCCAGCCGCACATGCAGGGGCTCGCCGACTATGCCGGCGGCGCCGTCGCCGTTGGCTCCCGCGACCGGCTCAGCATGGTCTACCTGGCGCAGGCGCGCAGCGACAGCGCCCTGCAGGTTCGCCTCGACCTTGGTGCCCGCATCCCCGTCGCTCACACGGCTATGGGAAGAGCCTGGCTGGCGGCGCTTCCCGTCAGTGAGCGCGCAACGCTGCTGGATGCAATTGCCGAGCGGGCGGGGGCCGGCTGGTCACAGCTGCGCGACAGCATCGACGCCTCGCTCGAGTCCTTTGCCCGCCATGGTTTTACCGTCTCGGCCGGCGAATGGCAGGAGGATGTCCATGCCGTCGGCGTGCCGCTGCTGCGCGGTGACGGCTCGCCGCCGCTGGCGTTCAACTGCGGCGCCCCGGCCTTCCGCTTCTCCCGCCAGCACCTGATGGACGAGATCGGCCCGCGGCTGGTCGGCATGGTGCGGACCATCGAGGCGGCCCTTGGCGGCGCGGTCCAGGGCGCGACCGACCTCCCGGTTCAGGCGCCGCTGCCCGAGCGTGCGCGATCCGCCTCCGGCTGGCCGGATGAAACGGGAGGCCCGCCATGAGCAGCGCGCAGGCCAAGCCTGCCGTCGCACCGCTCCTGTCTGTCCGCAACGTGCGCGTCACCTTCGGCGGCATTGTCGCGCTTGACGGCGTCAGCTTCGATCTGCAGCCCGGGCAGGTGCTGGGCCTCATCGGCCCCAACGGTGCCGGCAAGACGACCCTGTTCAACTGCCTGAGCCGGCTCTACCAGCCGAGCTCGGGTGAGATCCTGATAGATGGCGCCAGCATCCTCGACCGTCCGGCCCACCGCATCGCCGAGATCGGCATCGGCCGGACCTTCCAGAACGTCGCCCTCTTTCCGCGGCTGAGCGTACGCGACAACGTGCTGGTCGGCGGCCATGCCCGCAGCCGCTCGGACATGCTGAGCGACGCGCTGCGCCTCGCCCG
>JBMOJG010000504.1:0-3224 GCA_049316925.1 Alsobacter sp.
GAGGTGCTTCTTCTGGCGCTTCTCCGCCAGGTCGAAGGCGAACCGTAGGATGCGGTCGACGCCGACCCGCGTCATCACGGTCTCCTGGACGACGAACTCCCGCTCGGTGCCGGCAAACATCCGCCCGCCGATCGACGAATACTCGCCCTCTGTGTTCTCGCGCACGACGTAGAAGTCGATGTCGCCGGGCTTGCGGCCGGCGAGCGGGCTGGGCACGCCCGGCATCAGCTTCACCGGGCGCAGATTGACGTACTGGTCGAATTCCCGCCGGAACAGCAGCAACGAGCCCCACAGCGAGATGTGGTCGGGCACCTTCTCCGGCCAGCCGACCGCGCCGAAGAAGATCGCGTCATGGCTGCCGATCCGCTCCTTCCAGTCCTCCGGCATCATGCGGCCATGCCGCGCGTAATAGTCACACGACGCGAAGTTGAATTCGTCCAAGTGAAGATTGAAGCCATAGCGGCGGCTGGCCGCCTCCAGAACCCTCAGCCCCTCGGGAACGACTTCCTTGCCGATTCCGTCTCCGGGAATCACGGCAATCCGGTGCACACGGTTGCTGGCCATCGGCATTCTCCCTGCAGGCCGCGCATGCGTCGGCACGTTTCGTCTTGAATTCCGGTCAGCTTATTGCAACTAGATGACTTGCAACACCGGTTTGCCCGGTCAGGGGTCAAAGAGCCCCGCACGGAGTTCCGGAGTGGAGGCTGAGCATGTCGCTAGGTGAGGACGGCGCCGTGGGCGCCAAGCGGTCAGGGATCGGCATTCGCGCGCCGCAGGATGCGCTCGCCGGGGTTTTCCTGATTGCCGTGGGCGTGACGGCGCTCGTGCTCGGGGCCGACCTTCCGATGGGCACGCTGCGCTCGATGGGCGCCGGCATGCTGCCCAAGAGCCTCGCCGTGATGGTCGCCGGCGCGGGCGTTCTGCTGCTGATCTCGGCCTTTCTGGCCGACGGTGCAGGGTTGGAGCGCTGGCACCTCCGCGGGCCGATCTTCATCCTTGGGTCTGTCGCCGTTTTTGCGCTGACGATCCGCACGCTGGGGCTCGCCTTTGCCGGGCCGCTGGCCATGCTGGTGTCGTGCTTCGCGGCCGACGACGTCCGCTGGAAGGAGGCCATCATCTTCGCCGTCGCGATGACGGCCTTCTGCATCATCCTGTTCAAGGTGCTGCTCGGGCTGCCCATTCCCGTCATCGCGTTTCTCTGAGGCGGCCCGATGGATCTCGTCAACAATCTCGCCCTGGGCTTTTCCGTCGCGCTCAGCCTCAAGAATCTCGCGCTGTGCTTTGCCGGCTGCATGGTCGGCACGCTGATCGGCGTGCTGCCCGGCGTCGGGCCGATCGCCACCATCGCGATCCTGCTGCCGATCACGTTCGGCATCGACCCCACCGGCGCGCTGATCATGCTGGCCGGCATCTATTACGGCGCCCAGTACGGAGGCTCGACCACCGCCATCCTGGTCAACATCCCGGGTGAGGCCACGTCCGTCGTGACGACGCTCGACGGCCACCAGATGGCCAAGCAGGGCCGTGCCGGCGTCGCGCTGGGCATTGCAGCGATCGGCTCGTTCATCGCCGGAACGGTCGCCACGCTGGTGATCGCCGCGCTCGGAGCGCCGCTGACCAAGCTCGCACTGCTGTTCGGCCCGGCCGAGTATTTCGCCCTGATGGTGATGGGACTGGTGTTCGCCACCGTGCTGGCGCGCGGCTCGATCCTCAAGGCCATCGCCATGATCCTGTTCGGCCTCCTGCTGTCGACGGTCGGCACCGACCTCGAAAGCGGCCAGGAGCGCCTGACCCTGGGCATCCAGGACCTCTCCGACGGCGTGGACTTCGCCGTTCTGGCCATGGGTCTGTTCGGTTTCGCGGAGATCCTGCGCAACCTGGAGAGCCCGGAGACCCGCGACGTTGTCCGCGGCAAGATCGGCAATCTTCTGCCCAACTGGGCAGACTTCAAGCAGGCCTTCCCGGCGATCGCGCGCGGCACCGGGCTCGGTGCCATCCTGGGGATCCTGCCGGGCAACGGCGCGGTGCTGGGGCCGTTCGCGTCCTACACGGTCGAGAAGAAGATCGCCAAGGATCCGCGCCGCTTCGGTCGCGGTGCCATCGAGGGTGTCGCCGGCCCCGAGGCCGCCAACAATGCTGGAGCCCAGACTGCTTTCATTCCGCTGCTGACTCTTGGCATTCCGCCCAACGCCGTCATGGCGCTGATGGTCGGTGCCATGACGATCCACGGCATCATCCCCGGCCCGCAGGTCATGACCAAGAACCCCGAGCTGTTCTGGGGCATGATCGCGTCGATGTGGATCGGCAACCTGATGCTGCTGATCATCAACCTGCCACTGGTCGGCCTGTGGGTGAAGCTCCTGATGGTGCCCTACCGGCTGATGTTTCCCGCGATCCTGATTTTCTGCTGCATCGGCATATACTCGATCAACAACAACCCGTCCGACGTTCTGGCGACGGCCTTCTTCGGCCTGATTGGCTACACGCTGATCAAGCTCGGCTTCGAGCCTGCCCCCATGCTGCTCGGCTTCGTGCTCGGCAAGCTGATGGAGGAGAAGCTGCGGCAGGCGCTGATCCTGTCGCGCGGCAGTTTCATGACCTTCGTCGAGCGACCGATTTCGGCCACGCTGCTCGTCATCGCTGTCGTCATGCTGGCGCTGGCACTGCTGCCGTCGGTGCGCAAGGGCCGCGACGAAGTCTTCACGGAATGAGAGGGCCGGCCCGGCGCGACCAGCCCTGACAGCATCGAGAGCGCCCTGAAGGGCGTCAAATGGAGGGACCACCCATGACAACACTGACCCGCGGTCTTGCCGCGCTCGCCGGCCTTGCGGCGCTCGTCGCTGCTGTGCCAGCCTTCTCCCAGGTCTATCCGTCCAAGCCCATCACCATGATCGTGCCGTTCGCCGCCGGCGGACCGACCGACATCATCGCGCGCGTCGTCGGCGAGCACATGTCGCGCACGCTCGGCCAGCAGATCGTGGTCGAGAATGTCGCCGGTGCCGGCGGCACCACGGGCAGCACCCGCGCCGCGCAGGCCGCTCCCGATGGCTACACCATCATGATGGGGCACATGGGCACCCACGGCGCAGCACCGGCCCTCTACCCCAACATCAAGTACGATCCGACCAAGGATTTCGAGACGGTGGGCATGGCGGCCGGCACGCCGATCATCATCGTCGCCAAGAAGGGCTTGCCGCCCAAGGACCTCGCCGAGTTCGTCACCT
>JBMOJG010000505.1:0-3195 GCA_049316925.1 Alsobacter sp.
GCGTTCCTGGTCGGCGGCGCGGTGAAGGGCGGTCGGATCATCGCCGACTGGCCGGGGCTCAAGGCGGCACACTTGCATGAAGGCCGCGATCTTAGGCCGACGACCGACCTGCGGGCGATCCTGAAGGGGGTCATGGCGGACCATCTCGGCCTGTCCCCGGCCGTGCTTGGCACCCAGGTGTTCCCTGAAAGCGGCAGTGTCGCGCCGATGCGTGGGCTTGTGGCCTGAGCGGCGACGGCGCGCATTGACACCGGCTGCCGTGGACGGCATGCCACGGCCATCCTCCTCCGGCCGCAGGATGCCGATGTCCCCCGCCCTCATCGAAGGCATCGGCTCGCTGGCCGCGATCATCACGACGCTGTGCTGGGTGCCGCAGGCGATCCGCGTCATCCGCACCCGCGAGACCCGCGCGATCTCGCTTGTGGCGCAGGTGTCGCTGCTGGTTGGCATTGCGCTGTGGCTCGTCTACGGCGTCCTGCTGGGCAGCCAGCCGCTGATCTGGGCCAACATCGTCACCTTCGTGCTGGTGGGGACGATCGTCGTGCTGAAGCTGCGCTACGGCTGAGCCTCCGCGTTCTTGACCTTCCGGCCGAGCTGAAACGGTCTAGACTGCGCCCGCAAAGACAGGAGTGCGTTCATGCTGCCTCTCACCGACCGCCCGGTTCTCGATCGCTACCTCGCCGACGGCTACGAGACGGTGCGTGGGATGTCCTCGCGCTTCGCGGCGACGATCTGCAGCCATCTGCTGCTGCATCAGACGGCGATCGGGATCGGCGGCCATGCCGCCGAGATCGGCACATTCGAGGGACGTTTCTTCATCGCCCTGGCGCTGGCGCTGGAGCCGGGCCAGCGGGCCGCGGGGATCGACCTGTTCAACTGGCCGAATGCCGGGCTGTACGACCTGTTCGTCAGCCATGTCCGCCGGCATCAGGTGCCGGACGCGGCGTTCGTCCCGATGCGCTGCGACAGCCGGACGCTGCCGCCGGCGTCGCTCACGGAGGCGCTCGGTGGCGGCACGGTCCGGTTCTTCCATATCGACGGCGAGCACGGTCATGACAGCCTGGTGCGCGATCTGGCGCTGGCCGAGGCGGTGGTCGATCCGCGCGGCCTGATCGTGCTCGACGACATGCTGCACCCCGCCTATCCGACGTTGGGCGACACGGTGCACACCTGGCTGCGCGAGCGGCCGGAGTGGCAGGTGCTGTGTCTGCTCGACCGCGAGGACATTGTCGCTGCAGCGAAATACGTGCTGTGCCGGGCCGAGGCCGTGCCGCTCTACGCGCCGTTCCTGGAAGAGCGCTTTGCCCCGCAGGTGTTCCTGATGGGCGCCGACTTCGTCAGCCATGTGGCGATCGTGCTGACGCCCCACCCGCGGCTGGCCGAGGTCGATTGAGGCCGGCGGCGTCAGTCGCCGCCACCCCCGTCGCCGCCGCCACTGTCACCGGCGTCGAAACCTGCGTCGAACCCCGACATGTCCGACGACAGGGCGTCGATTTCGCCGGCATCGAGGCCGCCGAGGTCGAGCTTTTCGTCCCGCGGTTCAAGGCGCTGCTCGCCACTGCCCGAACCGCTGTCGCCTGTGCTGCTGCTGCCGCTGTCCGAGCTCGAGTTGCCGCCGTCGGACTTCTGCGCCGCCATGACGCGTGCCATTTCGGCAAAGTGAGGCCGCAACTCCGGCACGAGCAGTACAGCGCTCCCGACCGCAAGGATGAGCACGGCCGCCTGGCGCGGATCATTGTCGAGGAAGTCGGGGATCGTCCGGGCCGTCTGCTTGGCCGCCGCGACCTCGAAATAGGCGCTCTCGCCGGCCTCGGTCCGCTGCCACTGGTGGACAGGGAACAGCCCCATGATCTTGCGGTGATAGCCCTTCACCAGGCCACGGCTCTCCAGCGCCGGCAGGACGATGTCGCGAGCATAGCCCTTGAGGCCTGAACCCCATTCGGACTGCATCGATCTTGCCAGGTCGGCGAGCGTCGAGCCGTCTGGCAGCGCCCGGGCCTTGCTCCAGACGGCGCCGATCGGGCTGCCGCGGCTGGCGGCGCTGATGCCGACCTCCAGAACCTCCTTGGTCCGGGTGATGCCGAGAAAGCCGCGGTGCTTGACCGACTTCATGCGGAACACCCGCTCGGCGAGCAGGTAGAGCGCGGCGATCTTCGCCGCTTCCCGCGCCTCGTCGAGGTCCGGCTTCAGCAGAAGGAAGGCTTCGGGAGGGCTGAGGGCATGCTGGCCAATGGACATTGCGACCACTCCGGAGGATCACCGCCGGTAGCCTACACCCAAGGCTCTTACCGGCCGGTGTCAGCGGCTGATGATGGCCGCAGTCTTCGGCAGCGGACCCATCGGCGCGCCGGCGACCAGCACGGCGGCGGTGGCGAGGGCCAGAAGGCCGACGAGCGCCACCGACAGCTGCAGGTGGCGCTGGGCCTCTGCCGCCGAGATGGCGCGGCTGCGCGCCGGCTGGTGGCGCAGGGGATTGTCGGTCGTGGTGGACGTGCGGGGCATGGCGGACACTCCGGATTGGCAACGCTGATGGGATGACCATCGCGCGTTGCTGCCGCGGCTGCTGTGCGAGTCCGCACAGGATCACCGCCGCCAGCCCGAGCCGGAGGGCTCAGTCTACCCGGGCGCCCGAGACCCGGACCACCTCGGCCCATTTGGCGACCTCGGCCGGCAGCGCTGCGGCCAGCACGGCCGGTGCCCTGACGGTGGGGGCAACCCCCTGACGGGCCATGACGTCGGCCACGGCGGGCCGTGCCAGGGCGGCGGCAATGGCGGCGTAGAGCCGATCAATGGCGGCGGCGGGCGTGCCAGCGGGTGCAAATAGCGCGAACCAGGCATCCGCCTCGACGCCGGGCACGCCCGCCTCCGCCAATGTCGGCACGGCGGGCAGGCGGGACGACCGGCGACCGCTGGCGACAGCCAGGGCCCGCAGCTCGCCGGCCTCGATCTGGCTGATGACGCTCGGCAGGGTGGCGAAGGCGACGTCGATCCGGCCGGCGAGCAGCTCGGTCGTCATCGGTGCCGCGCCCTTGAAGGGGACGTGCAGCAGGTCGATGCCGGCGCGGGTCTTGAACAGTTCCGCGGCGAGGTGCGAGGCCGAGCCATTGCCGGTCGATCCGTAGGTCAGGGCGCCGGGCCGCGATTTGGCATCGGCCACGAGCGCCGCGACATCGGCTGCCGGCAGGTCCTTGCGGG
>JBMOJG010000506.1:0-3177 GCA_049316925.1 Alsobacter sp.
TGGCCACCACGAAACCGACGGTCGCGTAGGGCAGGAAGCGGCCGAACGCATAGCCGCCACGCGCCTTCAGCATCAGGTAGTCGCCGATCTGCGACCGCGCCGCAGCCGTGTAGGTGACAGTGTCGCTGAACGGCGACCGGTCGCGGCGCCGATTGTCCGGATAGGGATCGCTGATGCCGGAGGCCCGCAGCGGATCCTGCAGATGCGTGTAGTCGATTTCGAGGCCGAGGACCGCGTCCTCCCACAGCCAGTTGTAGCCGACGAAACCGCCGATGCCGTTTTGCTGGTCGGATCCCCCGCTGCGCAGCCGGGCAAAGCTTGTGGCGAGGTCCTGGGCGATGTGCGCGTAGTAGGCGTCGCCGGCCAGGTTGCTGATCGTGTTCGAGTTTTTGAAATCCGCCGTCGTCACATTGGCGTGGATGCCGCCATAGAGGCCGCCCCAGTTGAACTCTTCCTTGGGCTGCACGTAGCTGGGCTCGGGCAGCGGCGGCGCCGAATAATCTGCCGCGAGGGCAGCGGGCGTCAGGGCCGTCGAGAGGGCGAGCGAGAGGGCGAGAGATGCGGCGAAGCGCATGGGCGGAGCCTTTGTCGTCAGGCCGGCGGCCTTGGCAAGCGATGCTCCAGTGATAGTCAGGTAACCTTACCGCGCCGTTAATGGGCCCCGGCCCGCTCAAAGGCGCCGTCCGCAGGGGCTGCCCGCATTGTCCGCGGCCCGGCAGCGCGCTAGATCAGCGGTATGACCCGCGCACCCGACACCCTGATCCTGGCGCTCGCCCAGCTCGACCCGATCGTCGGCGATGTCGACGGCAACACCGCCAAGGTCCGCGCCGCCCGCGCCGCCGCGGCCGCTGCCGGCGCCGACGCGGTGATGCTCCCCGAGCTGTTCCTGGCGGGCTACCCGCCCGAGGACCTTGTCTTGAAGCCGGCCTTCCAGGAGGCCTGCCGCACCGCCTGCGAGGCGCTGGCCCGCGACACGACCGATGGTGGCCCCGCGGTGCTGGTCGGCCTGCCCTGGGCCGAGGACGGCGCGCTGTACAATGCCTATGTGGTGCTGGACAACGGCCGCATCGAGGCCGTCCGCTTCAAGGTCGACCTGCCGAACTACGGCGTTTTCGACGAGAAGCGCGTGTTCTCCCCGGGTCCCATGCCGGGCCCGGCCGTGCTGCGCGGCGTCCGCGTCGGCCTGCCCATCTGCGAGGACATCTGGGGCGAGGCCGTGGTCGAGTGCCTCGCCGAGACCGGCGCCGAGATCCTGCTGGTGCCCAACGGCTCGCCCTACTGGCGCGACAAGAACGACACCCGCCTGAACCTCGCCGTCACCCGCGTCACCGAATCGGGCCTGCCGCTGGTCTATCTCAACCAGATGTCCGGCCAGGACGAGCTCGTGTTCGACGGCGCGTCCTTCGTGCTGAACGCGGACTGCTCGCTTGCCGTGCGCATGCCGGCCTTCGCCGAATCGATCACCGTGACGCACTGGACGCGGACGGCTGCGGGCTGGCGCTGCGCGCAAGGCGAGCGCGCGGTGCTGCCCGAGGGCGACGCCGCCGACTACGCCGCCTGCGTGCTCGGCCTGCGCCACTACGTCGACAAGAACCGCTTCCCCGGCGTCGTGCTCGGCCTGTCGGGCGGCATCGATTCGGCGCTCTGCGCCGCCATGGCGGTGGATGCGCTGGGCCCGGCCCGGGTGCGCTGCGTCATGCTGCCCTTCCACTACACCTCGTCGGCGAGCCTGGAGGATGCGCAGGCCTGCGCCCGGGCGTTGGGCGTCTCCTACGAGACGCTGCCGATCGCGCCTGCGGTGGACGGGCTGGCCGCCGTGCTGGCGCCGGTCTTTGCCGGGCGCGCCCCCGACATCACCGAGGAGAACCTGCAGAGCCGCGCCCGCGGCACCATCCTGATGTCGATCTCCAACAAGTTCGGCCCGATGGTGGTGACCACCGGCAACAAGTCGGAGATGTCGGTCGGCTACGCCACGCTTTATGGCGACATGAATGGCGGCTTCAACCCGATCAAGGACCTCTACAAGACCGAGGTCTACCGGCTGAGCGCGCTGCGCAACAGCTGGAAGCCGGACGGGGCGCTGGGCCCCGACGGTCTGGTGATCCCGGAACGGATTATCACCAAGGCGCCCACCGCCGAGCTGCGCGACAACCAGACCGACCAGGATTCGCTGCCGCCCTACGAGGTGCTGGATGCGATTCTCCAGGGGTTGGTCGAGCACGAGATGCGGGTCTCCGACATCGTTGCCGCCGGCCACGACCTCGAGACGGTGCGCAAGGTCGAGCGGCTGCTCTACCTCGCCGAGTACAAGCGCCGCCAATCGGCGCCGGGCGTGAAGGTGACCCACAAGAATTTCGGCCGCGACCGCCGCTACCCCATCGTCAACCGCTTCCGTGATCCCGGCGAGGCCGCCCGCACCCCGGACGCCGCCCTCGTCCGCGGCGCCGGCCGCAGCATGGCCGACGGCATTGATCTTTGACAGCCGGACAGCCGGAGGTCGGGTGAGTCGCCGGCAGGGCAAGCCTCGGCCGGCCCGCATGTTGTATTCATGCAACACGCAGAACTCCGGCGAGGCGGGCTGTGGACAATCTGATCCCCCGGGGCTGGTTCCGGTGGATGGATTGGGGCCAGACCGCAGGCAAAACCTTGGGTTTCGGAGCGCAGGGCCGAACCCGCCGTGCAGCCGGGGTGTCCTCCGGAACCCGGAAAGGCGGCCGTCAGGAACGATGCAAATCTGCAACAAGCCGCGTCAAACCGGCGTCCAAACAGCGGCAAAATCAAGTTAGACGTTGTCGCCAAGAGCAAATTTGGTAGCGTCCTAGGCAGCCAAGGCGGGGTCTCGCTGGATTGGCGTTGGGGCAGCCACTAGGCAGTCTCGTCAAAAAATGGGTGGCGACGCTCGGCGGTCCGGTCCCGGATCAAAGAGCAGAAGCTGCCGGTGGTCATCACCGCAAGGAGCTGAAAATGAAGTTGACGAAGATCATGATGCTGGCAGGCGCTGCCGGGATCGCCACCGTCGGTGGCGCCCAGGCTGCCGACCTGCCCTCTCGCAAGGCCGCGCCGGTTGAATACGTGCGCGTCTGCTCGACCTACGGCGCCGGCTTCTTCTACATCCCCGGCACCGAGACCTGCATCCGCATCGGTGGTCGCGCTCGTTACGAGTACGAGTACCGTGAG
>JBMOJG010000507.1:0-3176 GCA_049316925.1 Alsobacter sp.
CGCCGCAATGTCGCCCCCGGCGCCGGGCGGCGCCAGCACGGTCGGCACCCTGATGCCGTCGATGCCGTGCCGGACGGTTTCGCGGTAGCCGTCCCAGTCGGTGACGACCACGGGCAGGCCGGCCGCCATGGCCTCGATGGGGGTCAGCCCGAAGGTCTCCTGGATGTTGTCGACCAGCGAGGTGAAGAGATCTCCGGCCGACCAGACATTGCGGCGGACCACGGGATCACGGCCGTCCAGAACATGCAGCGGCACGCTCGGCGCGAATTGCGCCGCTGCCTGGCGGAACGCCGCCTCGATCTCCTCGGTCGGAAACCAGCCTGCGAGGATGAGGTGGAGGCGCTTGCCCGTGCGGGCGGCGGCGGCCTCGATCCCCTGCAGCATCGGCACCGGATGCGCCTTGCCGAGGAAGCTCAACCTGCCGACGAACAGCACCGCCACGTCGTCGTCGCCGATCCCCAGGCGCGCGCGCTCCTCGCGCGCCCAAGCCCGCGACTGCGGCGTCGGCATGAAGGCATCGCAATCGACCCCCAGCGGGATTACCGGCAGCTGCGGCCGCAGCGACGGCCGCCCGCCGGTACGCTCGGCCAGATAGTCCGCCCACCGGTCCGTCACCGCGAGCACGAGGTCGCGGACGGAGTGGGACGGGCAGATCAGCGCGTCCCACTCCTCGTAGGGCGCCGTCAGCAGCTGGCCGATCCCGTCGAGCACACCCGGGATCGCTGTGGTGTGGAACACTCCGCACAACGACCATGCCGCCGAACCATGGGGTCGGCGCTGCCAGGCCATGGTCTCCAGCCGGGGGGACGGATAGTAGAGACAGCCCGGAACGGCGAGTCTGCCAATATCTGGCGGCGACACCCAATGGCAGACGCGCTTACCGCGAGCCTTTTCGGTGGCGGTCCGCACGAAGAACGCGAAATCCTCCTGCTTGGCAGAGTAACAGTAGAGATCCTCGGCTGTGCCGAAGCGCATCAAGGCCGTGAGAAAGCTCTCACCGGCCGACTGGCTGCCCATGATGAGCCGGCCCGACGTGTCATACCATTCACGCTCGACATGCAGTGCGATGCCGGCCATGCCTCAGTCCTCCCCGCGGCCACGGCCGACGGGTCCGCCGGACGATTGCCGCGTCCCGGCGCGCATGCCATCAAGGTTTCCCGCTCGAGACATCGCGACTCACGTCCTTGACCCTGTCTGGTTCTAGCCCTGCGCGCCTGCTTCGGGAACTGCTCGACGCAATCCCGCTGA
Source organism: Alsobacter sp. (assembly GCA_049316925.1). GTDB lineage: Bacteria > Pseudomonadota > Alphaproteobacteria > Rhizobiales > Beijerinckiaceae > Alsobacter. Next base: position 1,249 of record JBMOJG010000507.1, read on the forward strand.
CAGCCATCCACGTCCTAGAGCTGGGCTGCGGCGACGGCAGCCTCGCAGCGGCCTGGAAACGACGGAACCCGCAGGGCTTCTGGACCGGCATCGAGGCCGATCCGGCCGCCGCGGCCCGTGCCGGAGCGGTGTGCGACGCGGTGATCTGCGCGTCGCCGGAGCGCATGCCGGCCGCGGTGCTCGACGCGGCACTCGGCGACAGGCGGCCCGACGTCCTGCTGCTGTCCTGTGGTGTCGGAAACACTGGCGACCCTGCCGGTTGGGTTGCCGATCTGGCGAGCCGGCTGACGACAGACGCAACCGTGGTGATGCTGGTCCGCAATCCCGCCCACTGGGCAGCCATCGCACATCTTATGCAAAGCCTGGACAGCGTCCCGGGCCTTCAGCCTGACGCCATTGCGGCGCTGTGTCGGCAGGCTGGCCTGGTACTGGATCGCATCGTGGCGTGTACTGACGATCCCGCGGCGACTGCTGCGGTGGACGCGCTGGCCGCCGCGGCACCGGCCCTTGGCGTGGAGTCCGGCCAGGCAGCCGCCCGGTTGCGCGTTCCCGCCTATGTGACGACGGCAAGGCGGCCGCCGGCCGCGCCGGCGATCCGCCTTCACCAGCACATCTCGGCGCCCGCCTACATGGCGGCACGCAATGACCCGCCCTGGCAGGCGCTGGCTTCGATCCCGGGAGTCCTGACCTCCAGCAGCACGATCCCCGACCCAATGCGCCTGCCCCAGACGGGTCCGGACGATCCGCGCATCCTGGTGTTGCAGCGCATGCTGGTGCTTGACCGGGCCCCGTGGCTGGCCTCGGTCGCGGGTCTTGCCGCCCGCGGCTGGCTGCTGGTGGCGGAATGGGACGATCACCCGGCCCTGCTGCCCGACTCCGTCAGGGTGGGGTGGGATCGCAATCCCTGGTTGCCGGTCACAGCCATGCACGCGGTGCAGGTTTCGACGCCGGCTCTCGGCGAAGCCTTTGGCGAGCACAATCCGAACGTCGCGGTGCTGCCCAATGCCCTGATGGAGCTTCCGCCGCTGCCTTCGAAGCAGCCCGGCACCGTCAGGGTCGTGTACGCCGCCCTGCGCCGCCCCGACATCGCACCGCTGGTCGTGCCGGCCCTGCTGGCAGCAGCGGCGCGGCCCGAGGTCGAGATCGTCGTCGTCGGTGACAATGCCCTGGGTGCGGCGCTGCCCACGGCACGCAAGCGGGTCTTGCCGCTCCAGTCCTACACAAACTACCTCGCCTTGCTGGCGGAGGCTGACGTGATGCTGTTGCCGCTGGCCGGCCACGGCCCGGAGCTGTTCAAGTCGCCACTGAAATATATCGAGAGCGCCGCCCGCGGCGCCGTCTGCATTTGCTCGCCCGCCGTCTATGCCGACACCGTCCGGCACGACGAGACCGCCATCATCGCGTCCACGCCGGACGAATGGACCCGGGCGCTCGACCGGCTCGTCTCCCACGCGCCGCTGCGCAACACCATGGCGCAGGCCGCCTGGACCGACGTGCGCGACCACCACCTGCAGGCCCACCATGTCGCCAGGCGGCTCGCCTGGTACCGCGACCTGTGGGCCGACAGGTCACGGTTGCGGCAGGACCTCGCCGCGCGCCATCCGGAGATGCCGCGCGGCTGAGCGAGCGTCAGTGGCCGACGATCAGCAGATGGGCGATCTCGACCGTGTGGTTGCTGTCCGTGAAGAACGTCACCGTGTCGGTATTGCCAACCGTATTCGTCGTCGTGAACGATGTCGGATCGATGGTGATCGTGTCGCCGGCGTTCTTGTCGCCCTGAAGGGTGTTCGTGGTGGCCGGCGTGCCCGTGCTCTCGGTCATGGCGATGATGTCGTTTGCCGAGAACTTCAGCGTCGCATCGACACCCGTCTGGGTGAAGTCGATCGTCTCGACGTTGCGGATTGCAGCCGCCAGGTCGAGCGCCGTGA
>JBMOJG010000508.1:0-3170 GCA_049316925.1 Alsobacter sp.
TCGGTGGCGGTGATCGGCACGGGCTCGTCGGGCATCCAGGCGATCCCGGTCATCACCCGGGAGGCGGCCGAGTTGTTTGTCTTCCAGCGGACGCCGAACTTCATCATTCCGGCCCGCAACCGGCCAATGGAGGACGCCTACCAGCAGGAGTGGAAAGCCAACTATGCCGAGCACCGCGCCCGGGCCCGGCAGGTTGGTACGCTCTACGAGTTCAGCAGCCGCGGTGCGCTCGAGGTCGACGCGGACGAGCGGCAGCACGAATACGCCCGGCGCTGGGAGAAGGGCGGCGTCAATTTCGTCCACTCCTTCAACAATATCTACACGGACCTCGCCGCCAACGAGACGGCCGCCGCCTTCGTGCGCGACCGCATCCGCGAGCTCGTCCACGACACCGACGTGGCCGAGACGCTCTGCCCGAAGGACCATCCGCTCGGCGCCAAGCGCATCTGCGTCGCGTCGGACTATTTCGAGACCTACAACCGCGACAGCGTCCACCTCGTCGACGTCCGCGCGGAGCCGATCGAGACGGTCACAGCGACCGGCATCCGCACGAGTGCGCGCGAGTACCCCGTCGACATCATCGTGTGTGCGACCGGCTATGACGCGCTCACCGGCGCGCTGACCCGGATCGATATCCGCGGCATCGGCGGGCGCACGATCCAGGACAAATGGGCCGCTGGCCCGCGCACCTATCTCGGCCTGATGACGGCCGGATTCCCCAACATGTTCATCGTCACCGGCCCGGGCAGCCCTTCCGTCCTCGTCAACATGGTGGTGGGGATCGAGCACCACGTCGACTGGATCGCCGACTGCCTCGCGGATCTGAGGCGCAGTGGTGCCCGCACGATCGAGGCCGAGACGGAGGCCGAGGACGCCTGGGTGGCGCACGTCAACGAGGCGGCCGAGCAAACGCTCTTCGTGCGGGCGAATTCCTGGTATCTCGGCGCCAACATCCCCGGAAAGCCGCGCGTCTTCCTGCCCTACACGGGCGGGCTGACGCGCTATCGCGACACATGCGCCGCGGTTGTGGCCAAGGGCTACGAGGGTTTCCGGATCCGGTAACCGCCGCAGGCGACGGGTGGTACCGGCTTGTGCCGCAAGAGAGGGTGAGTGATGACTAAGACCTATGCGGTGATCGGGGCGGGCGCAGGAGGGCTGTGCGCGGCCAAGAACCTGCTGGCGCGGGGCATCGAGCCGACGATCTTCGAGGTGGGCTCCTGCATCGGCGGCCTGTGGGTGTACGAGAACGACAGCGGCCTCTCGCCGGCCTATCGCTCGCTGCACATCAATTCGGAAGCCCGGGTCAGTTCGTTCATCGACTTCCAGTTTCCGCCGGGGACGTCGCTGTATCCCGGCCACAAGGAGATGCGGCGCTATTTCGAGCGCTACGCCGACCATTTCGACCTCACCCGCCGCATCCGCTTCCGCAGCCGGGTCACGGCGATCGAACCGGTCGGCGAGCGCTGGCGCGTTTCTGTCGACGGGCAGGAGCCGGAGCTGTTCGACGGCGTGGTCGTGGCAACCGGCCACCAGAGTATTCCGCGGCACCCGCAGGAGGCCAAAGACTTCACGGGCACCTATGTGCACGCCCACCACTACCGGGTGCCGGAGGTCTATGCCGGCCAGCGCGTGCTGGTGATCGGGCCCGGCAACAGCGGCGTCGATATCGCCGCCGACATCTGCACCGTGACCGAGCGGACCGTGCTGTCGGCCCGCTCGCCGGTGCTGATCATGCCGCGGCTGATGTTCGGGGTGCCCAACTCGCGCATCCTGGTGAAGCTCGAGAAGCCCTGGATGCCCCTGAAGCTGCGCTTGTGGATCCGCACGACCATGACGCGGATCTTCCACGGGCGCATGGAGCAGTGGGGCTTCCGCACGCCCACCACGCGGACCCATCCGATCAGCCATCCGACGCTGATCTCGCACATTGCCTGGAAGCGGATTGTGGCCAAGCCCGGTATCCGCGGCATCAACGGCCAGTCGGTGACCTTCGAGGACGGCACGACGGAGAGCTTCGACGCGATGATCGCCGCGACGGGCTATGTCACGGACCTGCCGTTCCTGGCGAAGCCGCATTGGCCGCTCGCCGGGCACCGCTTCAATCTCTACAACCGGGTCGTGCATCCGGAGCTGCCCGGGCTGTTCTTCATCGGCTTCTTCGACGTCACCGGCGGCAGCAACATCCGGATGATGGATGACCAGGCCGAATACATCTCGGCCGTCGCCGCAGGCGCCGTGACGCGGCCCGGCCGCGCGGACATGGTGCGCATCATCACCGAGGATTTCGCCTGGTACGAGAAGCAGTTTCCCGACAGCCCGCGTTACGGCAATGAGCTCGATCCGCTGCGCTATCGCGCGGCGCTGGCGGCCGACTATGCGCGCTGCAACGTCGCCAAGCCGACCTATCCCGATCCAGGCTATGTCCTACACGCAGAGGTGACGCCATGAGCGAAGCGACACGGGGGCGCCTTGCCGGTCGGCGGGCGGTGGTGACAGGCGCGGGGCTCGGCATCGGGCGCGCCATCGCGCTGCGGCTTGCCGCCGAGGGCTGCGATGTCGGGGTGTTCGACCGGTCGGCCGCAGATGCGCAGGCGGCGGCGCGGCTCGTTGAAGGCGCAGGGCGCCGTGCGGCCGTGGCCACCGGCGACGTCGCCAGCCTGGAGGAGGTCCGGGCCGGGATTGACGCGCTCACCAAGGCCCTCGGTGCCGTCGACATCCTGGTCAACAATGCCGGGATCCTGCGCACCGCGCCCTTCCTGGAGACCACCCCGGCGGTCTGGCGCGCCGTCCTCGGCGTCAATCTCGACGGCGTGTTCAATGGCTGCCAGGCGGTGCTGCCCCACATGATCGCGCGGCGGTCGGGCGTCATCGTCAACATGTCGTCGTGGACCGGCAAGAAGGGCGTGCCCAACCATGCGGCCTATGCGACCAGCAAGTTCGGCGTGATCGGGCTCACCCAGAGCATCGCCGGCGAGGTGGCCGCGCACGGCGTCCGCGTCAACGCGGTGTGTCCGGGCATCATCGTCAACACCGCCATGCGCGACCAGGCAGAGGCGCTGAACCGCGAGCAGGGGCTCCCCGACGTCGCGACCCGGGTGCAGGCGATCCCGCTCAAGCGGGCGGGAACGCCGGAGGATGTCGCCGGCGTCGTCGCGTTCCTGGCGTCAGAC
>JBMOJG010000509.1:0-3163 GCA_049316925.1 Alsobacter sp.
GAGGAGGCCTGCTCCTCCGTGCGACGCGACAGGTCGTCGGCGCCGGAATTGATCTGGCGCGCCGAGGCGGCGACGTCGATTGTCGTGTGCTGGATGGTCGAGACCGTGTCGGCCAGCCGCTCCACGGTGTCGTTGTAGGCGGCCTTGAGGGCGCCGAAGCGGCCCGAATAGGCGGTCGTGACCGTGTGGGTGAGGTCCCCGCGCGACAGCGCACCGAGCGCATCGGCAAATTCGCCTGTCGCCGAATCGACCATCGCGTTCATGGCATTGACGCCGTCAACCAGCTCGCCGAGCCGGCCGAGCTCGGCCGAGCGTTCGGCGCGCTGCGAGAAATCGCCCTGCCGTGCCGCCGCGATGACCCCCCCAATGGTGTGCAACAGCGTTGCCTCGGTCCGCTCCCGCGTCTGCTCGAGTTCGGCCTGCAGGTGCACGCGCTGGGCGTCGAGGGTCTCGTTCTCGCTGCTGTGCTCGATCGCGATGGCATTGGCCTCGTCCGCCGCCGCCATGGCGCCGGTCAGGATGCCCGTCACCCAGATCAGCGCACCCGCTTCCGCCACCAGGATCACGGCATGCACCGCCACCTTGGCAAGCGATGCACCGTCCGGGAAAACCGCCTGCGGATAGATGAAGTTGAGGACGAGGTGGTGGACGGCGACGACCGCTGCGGCCAGCACGATCGACACCGGGCAGGCCCAGGCAGCCGTGAGCGCCAGGGCAACGAAGAAGGCCATGTGCATGTCGGTCTGCAGCCCGGTGCCCTGGGCTGCCAGCACCAGAAGGGCGGCCGTGGCGCTCAGCGCCATGCTGGTCAGCCAGCGCGTCCAGTCCCCTGTGGCGTCGGAGCGGGCCGCCAGGCTCGCCACGCCGGCAAGCGCCACGCCGAAGCCGGCGATGATGGCGGCAAGCGGATGCCCGGCCGCAAAGGCAGTCCCGCCGGCAATGGCTGCCGTCGCCCAGACGGCGCCAAGCATGATGGGGGAGACGGACTGGCGGACGGTGCCGAGGGTCGATGTCGTCATCATGGAAGTTCCCTGGCCGGAGAAGGCATGCAGGCGCCGAGGCCGGCCGCATCAACGACGAGCCAGAGGCCCTCGCGTCGCAGCCTGTCGGTGAAGTCGCTGTCGGGGGAGACGGCAAATACGACACGCGATCCGCGCATGTCGAGAACCTGGCCACCGGACCGTCCGATGCCGTGCAGCACGCTGGCGGAGTCGTCGCGGCCGGTCATCAGGATGGCGACCGGCTGGCCCGTCCGCGGCGCCAGTGCCAGCGCTGCCGGTCCGCCTGCAAAGATCAGGACGCTCCCTGCCGCGGCGAGGAACGTCCAGGGCGTCACGCCGCCAGGCCCATGCTTTCGCGGATCACCGACGCCAGGTCGAGCAGCGCGACCACGTCGTCGCCCTTGACGACCAGCGCCTGCAGGATGTCGTCGCCCTCGCCGGCGATCTCGGGGGCCGGACGCAGCGCCGACACCTGGATGTCGACGATGTCGGAGACCGCATCAACCAACAGTCCGGCGAGCCGCTCGCCAAGGTCGACGACGATCACGACGCTGGACCGGGAAATCGTGCTGGCGCCGAGCCCGAGGCGGCGGCGCAGGTCATAGACGGCGATGATGGCGCCGCGCAGGTTGATGACGCCGAGGACGTGCAGCGCCGCGTTTGGAAGCGGAGTCGTCGGCTGCCAGCCCTTGATCTCGCGCACGGAGGCGACGTCGACGCCGAAGCTGCGGCCGTCGACCTTGAAGGTCACGATGCGCTGCATGGCCTCGGACGAAGCCGAGGTCTCCCGGTTTGACATGGAGTCGTAGGCGAGGCTCACGAGGCGGCTCCTCAGGCGGGATGGACCGGGGTGACGCCTGCGTCCGTCGTGGGGACAGTGGACCGGCGCGGAGGTTTACGGCACGTTTCAAAATTAATATGCAATCGTGAACGGTCCCTAAATATCAGAATCTGAATGCAAGCTAATTCACAGCCGGAAGTTTCAGCGCTGTGGTGCAGTGTGATCGAAGAGCCGGGAACGCCGGCCATGGGACGGCTCTCAGGCCGCCTGCACCAGGGGACCGAGGCGACAATGCGACACGGATCGACGCAAGGGGGCTGGCTGCTGCTGGGACTGATCGTCGCCAGCTTTGGCTGGCTCGGCCGCCTTGCCTACGCCATCACCTGATCGGCCGCCTCGCCGGCCCCGTGTGCCGCCGCCCGGGGGTCGCCCGCCGCCGTCTCCCAGCTGAACTCGGGCAGGGCAACGATCCGCGCTCCCCGAAAATCGGTCCTGCATACGACCCAGCCGCGTTGCTCCAGATAAGACAGCAACCGTCGCGCCCGCCCGGGCGAGCGGCTGCCGAAGGCGCGGGCCAGCGCCTCGTCGCCGGGGCACGGCATGCTGCCATGAGCGGCGCGGGCCAGCAGCAGGAACACGCCCTGCAAGTCGTCCTCGAGCTCGGCGGCAAACGCCACCGCCCGCATCCAGGTCTCGTCGCCTTCGGCCGAAGGCCCGACGCCGGCCCGCGCCAGCAAAAGGCGTCGCCGGAACTCCACCAGCAACGGCGTCGGCCCGCCCACCCGCCGCATCCGGCAGCGCACCAGAAAATCCTGGTACAGCACCGGCACGGCCAGGAAGGCGGCGTCGGGATCCGCCAGGATCTCGGCGAGGATCGTGTCCATGGCCGCCGCGCGCGCCTCCGGCGGCAAGCCCGGCTCCGCCACCGTCGGCTCTGCCGGCGGCCGCGTCTGAGCCAGGCGCGTCAGGATGTCTGCCGTCGACGGGGTCGGAGCGGCGCGCGGGCGTGGCGAGGGCCGTACCGCCTCGTCGGGGTCGCGCGTGAAGATCAGCTCGGCCGCCTCCTCTCCGCGCGCCTGCGGCATCGGCACGAGCTTGGGGCCACCGCCGCGCGGGGCCGTTTCCACGGCGCCGATTCGCACCGGCAGTGGCCGCCGCGAGACGGCGGGGCCGAGCGCGATGAAGCGCCCCCGCTCGAGGTCCCGGAAGGCCTCGGCCTGGCGCCGCTCCATGCCGAGCAGATCGGCGGCGCGCGCCATGTCGATGTCGAGGAAGGTCCGACCCATCAGGAAGTTGGAGGCCTCGGCGGCCACGTTCTTGGCCAGCTTTGCCAGCCGCTGCGTGGCGATGATGCCGGCAAGGCCGCGCTTGCGGCCGCGGC
>JBMOJG010000510.1:0-3158 GCA_049316925.1 Alsobacter sp.
GTGACGTCGGCAACCGCGGCAGGCGACCAGCGCGGGGCCTGGTCCTTGTCGACGACCACGGCGCGGACGCCCTCATAGAAGTCCGCCGTCTCCACCATGCGCGACACGATGCGGAACTCCAGGTTCATGGCGTCCTCGAAACCCAGGGTCGCGCCGCTGCGAAGCTGGCGAAGCGCCAGCACCATGCTGGTCGGTGACTTGGTGCGCATCGTCACCGCCACTTCGGCGGCAAACGGCGAGCCATCGGCATCGAGCGCCGCAAGGATGGCGCCGATGTCGGCGGCCGCAAAGGCATGGTCGATGACGGACCGGTCCTTGGCCCATGGCGCCGGGCCGGGATCAACCGCAGCCGCTGCGATCGCTGCGTCGACCGGCTCGCCCGCCGCGAGCGCATCGGCGAGGCCCGCCAGCGCGCCGCTCGGCACCGCATGGGTGGCAAGGCCGAGCGCCACTGCATCGGCACGGCGGATTCGCGCTCCCGTGAGGCCGAGCCACAGGCCGGCTTCGCCAGGCAGCCTTGGCAGCGCGTAGGTGGCGCCGACGTCAGGAAAGAAGCCGATTCCCACCTCCGGCATCGCAAACAGGTAGCGGTCGCCGGCAACCCGATGCGAGCCGTGCAGCGACAGCCCGACGCCTCCGCCCATGACGATGCCATCGACGAGGGCGATGTAGGGCTTCGCATAGCGCTTGATGCGGGCGTTGAGGATGTACTCCTCGCGCCAGAAGGCCAGCGCCTCGGCGTGCCGGCCGGCCTTGCCGAGCTCATAGAGCTGGCGGATGTCGCCTCCAGCGCAAAACGCCCGTTCGCCAGCGCCCGTGACCACCACCCGCGTCACAGCCGGATCCCGCTCCCAGGCATCAAGCGCCGAGGCGATCGCCTGAACCATGCCGTGGGTGACGGCATTAAGCGCGCGGGGGCGGTTGAGAACGATCACCCCGGCCGCGCCGCGGCGCTCGCACAGGACTTCGGGCTCGGCGGCAGGATCGGTCATCGGCGTGTTCCGTTTTGTCCTTTGGCGGGCGGAGTGAAGACCGTAGGCCCCTGCCGCGTCAACGCGGCACCCGCAAGAGCGCGCAATTGCAGCGCTGCGTCTTCCGGGCTGACACAATCGGTGTTACGTCTGCGTGACATGTCAGGTTCCGGCCGGGGGCCGGGACTTTCCTGCCGGACGGAGTGTTCCATGGCATCTCGCGCCACCCCACTGCATCCCTCGGCCCGGAGCGATGCCGCCCAGACCGGCCGGATCGGCGGCCAGGCCAGGCTCGACCTGCAGAGCCGCCCGCGGCGGAACCGCAAGGCCGAATGGGCGCGCCGGATGGTTCGGGAAAACGTGCTGACGACCGCCGACCTGATCTGGCCGCTGTTCGTCGTCGAGGGGACGTGCGTGCAGATCGACGTGGCCTCCATGCCGGGCGTGCAGCGCCTGTCGGTCGACGGGATCGTGGCCGAGGCGGAGCGCGCCTTCGCGCTGGGGATCCCGGCAGTGGCCCTGTTTCCGTTTACCGAGCGCGATCTGCGCGACCCCTCGGGCAGCGAGTCGCTGAACCCCGACAATCTTGTGTGCCGCGCCTGCCGGGCAATCAAGGCGGCGGTGCCCGATATCGGGATCGTCACCGACGTGGCGCTCGATCCCTACACAAGCCACGGCCATGACGGGTTGTTGCATGACGACCTGATCCTCAACGACGAGACGGTGGAGGTGCTGGTGCGCCAGGCGCTCAACCAGGCCGAGGCCGGTGCCGACATCATCGCCCCGTCCGACATGATGGACGGTCGGGTCGGCGCGATCCGCGGCGGGCTCGACGGCGCCGGTTTCGCCGACGTGCAGATCATGGCCTATGCGGCCAAGTATGCGTCGGCGTTCTATGGCCCGTTCCGCGACGCGGTCGGCACCAGCGCCACGCTGAAGGGCGACAAGCGGACCTATCAGATGGACCCGGCCAACGGCGACGAGGCGATACGCGAGGTTGCGCTCGATCTCGACGAGGGTGCCGACATGGTCATGGTCAAGCCCGGAATGCCGTATCTGGACATCGTCCGCCGGGTGAAGGAGACCTTTGCGGTGCCGACCTTCGCCTATCAGGTGTCGGGTGAGTTCGCCATGATCCACGCCGCGGCGCGCAATGGCTGGCTGGACGGCGACCGGGCCATGATGGAGAGCCTCCTCGCCTTCAAGCGGGCCGGGGCCGACGGGGTCCTGACCTATTTCGCCCCCCGCGTCGCCGAGACGCTGAACGCGATGCGCTGAGACGCCGCGCCGCGACGGTCCCGCCGGCAGTGTGGCGCGGCCACCGGGATTGTGGCGGTGCGCGACACCGGCCTATGGTCCGGAATGCCGTGGACACGCGCCGCCTCGCGGCCGGCGCTCGCCGCCTCCGCCCTCATCCTGCTGATGATTCTCCTGTCCGGCTGTGCCGAGCCGGTCGATGCCGACCAGTCGCGCCTTTGCCGGCAGGTCCTGCCGGTCGTCAATCCGCCAGGCACCGCCATCCGCATCACCCGGTCCGGCCCCGGCACCGGACCGGGAACGGTGCGGATCGTCTACCGGGCGGAACCGCCCGGCCAGCCGGCCCGGACCCGGTTCACAGCCTGCCGGTTTGCCGGCGCGCTGCTCACGCGCGGCCGCCAGGAGCTGGTCAGCGTCGATACAGAGGGCGGCGCCCTGCCGGCGGCGAGCCTCCTGTTCCTGCGCCGGTTCTATCTGGGGTCCGGCGAGCCGCTTGAGGATCCGGGCGGCCTTGGTGCGACCGTCGGCCTGCCGGACGTTCCGCATGGGGTGGCGTATGGCGCGCAGCAGCTGATCGGCGCCCTCCCCCAGGCTGCCGTCTACGGGCTGGTGGCGGCTGCCTATTCGCTGGTCTACGGGCTCGCCGGCCGGATCGTGCTCGGCTTCGGCGAGTTCGCGGCGCTGGGGGGCTATGGCGCCCTGCTGGGCGTGTCCCTGCTGCTGCAAGGGGGCGGCGGCGCACTGGCCGGCCTCGGCCTCGGCCTTCTGGCGGCGCTGTGGGCAGCCGGGCTGCACGGTGCCGTGGTTGGCAGGCTGGTGGTCGCACCGCTGGTGCGCGGACCGCCGCTGCCGGCGCTCATCGCCACGACCGGGCTGATGCTGGCGCTGGCCGAATACCAGCGCATCGCCCAGGGCAATGATCTGCGCTGT
>JBMOJG010000511.1:0-3154 GCA_049316925.1 Alsobacter sp.
GCATGGCGATGCCGAGGCCAAGCGCCTCCTGCCCGTTGACGCGGAACACGGGCTGGGGCGGATCGACATGGGCACGCCGGACGGTGGCGATGTCGGCGAGGCGGACCATGCGATCCCCGACGGCGAAATTGACGTCGCGCAGGTCGTCCTCGGACGCGAAGGCGCCCGAGACCCTGACCGTCAGCCGCTCGTCGTCGGTGTTGATCGTGCCCGAGGGCCGCACGATATTCTGGCTTTGCAGCGCGGCGAGCAGCGCGTCGCGGTCGATGCGCAGGCGGGCCATCTCGCGGACCGAGAATTCGATGAAGATGCGCTCGTCCTGGGCGCCGATCAGCTCGATCTTCGAGACATCCTTCACCTGCAGCAGGCGGGAGCGGATGTCCTCGACCTTGTCGCGCAGCTCGCGCTTGGAGAAGCCGTCGGCGGTGAAGCCGTAGATGATGCCGAATGTGTCGCCGAAGCGATCGTTGAAGAACGGCCCGACAACGCCCTGCGGCAAGGTGTGGCGAATATCCGCCACCTGGTTGCGCACCTGCTGCCACAGTCCCTCGACCTGCGCGCCGGGAACCGACTGCTTCAGGTTGACGAAGATCGTGGTGATGCCGCGCGTCGTGTAGCTGCGCAGGAAGTCGACATTGGGCGTTTCCTCAAGCTTGCGCTCGAGCCGCTCGGTTACCTGCTTGAGGGTGTCCTCCATGGTGGCGCCCGGCCAGGCGGCCGACACCACCATCGTCTTGATGACGAAGGACGGATCCTCGCTGCGCCCCAGGTTGATGAAGGCCAGCAGCCCACCCACCACAGACACCAACATCATGTAGATGACGAAGGAGCGGTGGCGCAGGGCCCAGTCGGACAGGTTGAAGCGCATCACGGTTCAACCCCGGCGAGGCGGACCAGCTGGCCGGCCCTGAGGCTGCCAGCTCCCGCAGTGACAACGACGTCGCCATCGGCCAGTCCGCTGCCGATGACGGCGTAGGCTGGATCCTCGCCGACCAGCTGCACCGGCCGCAGGGCCAGCTTGCGGGTTGCCGGATCCACCAGCCAGACGGCGGCTTCCTTTGCGGACCGCACGATGGCGGCGGCCGGGACGGCAACGCCAGCCTTCGCCGTTTTTGCAAAGGTGCCCTGGATCGCAGAGCCCAGCGCCAGCCCGGGCGGCGGCTCGATCAGCCCGACACGGACCCGGAACAGGCGGGTGACAGCGTCGGCCTCGGGCGCGACCTCGCGCACCCGTCCCTCGGCCGTTGCCGTCGGGTCGGACGCGCCCGTGACGGTGACGCGGGCGTCGACGCCCAGATAGGAGAGCGAATCGGCCGGGACGTCGAAGACCGCGTCGCGGCCGCCGCGGCGGGCCAGCGTCACGATCATGCGGCCCGCCGACACCACCTCGCCCGGCTCGGCGTCGATTGCGGTGACGACGCCGGGCGCATCGGCCTTGAGGGTGGTGAAGCCCACAACGTCCTCGGCGATCCGGACCTTCGCGGCCGCAGCGTCGACCTGGGCGCGGGCCGTCTTGCGGCCCTGGCCGGCGTCCTCGAATTCGGCACGGGAGGTGACGTTGCGGGCATAGAGGTGCTGCTGCCGGTCGAAGCGGCCCTCGGCCTGCCGCAGCACGCCCTCGGCGGCAGCGAGAGCCGCACGGGCGGAGCGCAGGTCGTTCAGCTCGTTCTCGGGGTCGAGACGAGCCAGGATCTCACCGGCCTTGACCGAAGCGCCGACGCCGACGAGGCGCTCGGTGACGCGACCGCCGATGCGGAAGCCGAGTGCCGCCTGCTCCTTGGCTTCGACGCGCCCGGGGAAGGTCGCGGCTGGCTCGGGGCGTTCAAGCGCGACGGTCATGGTCCGCACCGGCCGCACCGGCGGCGGCGGCGGTGCGTCGGCCTGGGGCGAGCACGCGGCGAGCCGACAGGCGGCGGCAGGTCCGAGCCCGCGCGCAAGGATGCGAATGCCCGGCGCCTGCCGTGAAGGGCGGTCGCCGGGGCTGGTCTGTGCTCGCGGTGCAGACATGTCTGGCGGTCAGGCCCGTGACAGGGCGTCGAGAATGCGGACCCAGGAGCGGATGCCCTTGTGGAAGCTCCGCAGGTCGTACTTCTCGTTGGGGCTGTGGATGCGGTCATCCTCCAGCGCGAAGCCGGCGAGGATCACGTCCATGCCGAGCGCCGACTTGAGCTGGTGATTGACCGGTATCGAGCCGCCGCCGCCGATATAGGCGCCTTCGCGGCCCCATTCCTCGGTCAGCGCCTGGCGCGTCAGGTTGAAGGCCGGCGCGTCGATGGGGAAGCGGATCGCCTTGCCCGAGCCGTGCTCCTTGAACTCGACCTTGCAGTCGGCCGGGACGCGCGCCTTGACGAAGGCGCGGAAGGCGGCGCGGATCGCGTGCGGATCCTGGTCGAACACGAGGCGGAACGAGATCTTGGCCGAGGCCTTGGACGGGATCACCGTCTTGAAGCCCTCGCCCTGGTAGCCACCGCCCATGCCGTTGATCTCGCAGGTCGGCCGTGACCAGACCATCTCAAGGGCGCTGCGGCCCTTCTCGCCGGCCGGCAGCGACAGGCCGACGGCGCCCAGGAAGGCAGAGGCGTCGAAATTCAGCGCGGCCCACTGCTCCTTCAGCACCTCCGGCAGCTCGGGGACGCCGTCGTAGAAGCCCGGGATGGTGATGCGCCCGTCGGCGTCGCGCAGGTCGGCCAGGATGCGGGCCAGCACATGGTTGGGGTTCGCGGCCGCCGAGCCGTAGAAGCCCGAATGCAGGTCGCGGTCGGCGGCGGTGATGAACACCTCCTCGCCGCACAGGCCACGCAGCATGGTGGTGATGGCCGGCGTCTCGGGGTCCCACATGCCGGTGTCGCAGATCAGGCCGACATCGGCCTTGAGCTCTTCCGCATTGGCATCGAGGAAGCCTGGCAGGCTCGCGCCGCCGGACTCCTCCTCGCCCTCCAGCAGGATCGAGACCGGGATCGGCAGCTTGCCGGTCACGGCCTTGTAGGCGCGGCAGGCCTCGATGAAGGTCATCAGCTGGCCCTTGTCGTCGGACGACCCACGGCCGCGGATGATCTTGGTGCCGTCGGGGCGGGTCTCGACGATCGGCTCGAAAGGATCGTGGGTCCAGAGCTCCAGCGGATCGACGGGCTGCACGTCATAGTGACCGTAGATC
>JBMOJG010000512.1:0-3143 GCA_049316925.1 Alsobacter sp.
GCGCGAGGTGGCGCCAGGCGACCGGGACTCGATGCTTGCCAAGTCGGTCCTCACCTCCGATGAGGGCAAGGTCTACACGATCCTCGCCCATGCGAGCGGCAAGTTCGACTGAACCGACGGACCTCGTTCTCCCGGGCAAGGCGGCGGCAGACCCGCCGCCTTGGTGACGGCCCGGCTATGCCTCGTTGCCGGGCCTGACAGGTCAGAAAAAGCGGCAAACAGTCGTGATGAGCCTCCCTCCTGGGCGCCCCGCAACCTCCATCGTCGCTGCTACCAAGCCGGAGGATATCGCGGCGGTCGTCGTCCTGTTCCGGGCCTACGCGGCCTCGCTGGCGGTTGATCTCGCCTACCAGAACTTCGAGGCCGAGATGCAGGCGATGCCAGGCGCCTATGCGCCGCCCTCGGGCGCCCTGCTGATCGCACGCGGCGCCGGTGACGAGCCACTGGGTGCGGTCGCGTTGCGGCCAATGGCCGAAACCGGCCGCTGCGAGATGAAACGGCTTTATGTCAGCCCGGCGGGGCGCGGCCGGCGCGTAGGCGAGCGTCTGGTCAACGAACTCGCCGCCACGGCACTGCGCATCGGCTACCGGGAGATGTGGCTCGACACGCTGCCCGGCATGGTCGCCGCGCAGGCGCTCTACCACCGCCTCGGCTTCGAGGTCACCGCCCCCTACTACCTGACGCCGGTCGCCGGGACAGTGTTCATGCGGCGAATGCTGGGCTGAGCCTCAGCCGCGGCCCGCCGACCAGCGGACGATGTCGGCGAAGACCTTCGTTGCCGCCAGGTCGAGCGCCGCCGCCGCCTCGCGGCCCGCGACGCTGCCGACGGGCACGGCGACGCGGAAGATCCGGGACGCAACGATCCGGCCGCCCTGCGTGTCGACCATCTTGGCGGTGATCTCGACGACCGCCTGGGGCGACCCGGCGGTGACGATCCCGAAGCGACGCAGGTCCGAATAGAGCGTGCGCGGCGCCGCCAGCGGTCCGCCGGCGCGCCCCACCGCCCGCCCGGCATTCTCGAAGGTCTGCACCAGCCGCGTCTGCACCAGCCGGGGCAACCGGTCCGACCACTGGGCGCCCGGAAGGGCGCTGACGCTGCCATCGGCCGATGTGACGATGATCCGGTCACTGTCGAGCGTCTGCAGCGCAACCGGCTCGGCAATGACCAGCTGTGCGCCCCCCGACGACTGGCGCAGAACGCCGCCCGGAACCGCGAGGTCGAAGGTCGTCGGCGGCGCGGACGCGCAGCCCGCCAGCCCAAGGCACATGAGCAGCACGGCCAGGCACACGGCCCGGGTCGGACTGGAAGCAGGCGGGATCATGCGAACACAGGCCTGGGTGGGAAGGTCACGGGCGTCCAGAATACTCGGGGATTGTCGGTTTGCTGCCGAAAAGCAGCTGCTGCGGATTCTTTTCCAAGCTTCTCAGCGTACGCCCGATGTCGTTCAGCGTCTTGCGCCCGTCTTCCGCCAGCGCCTCGTACTGCCGCACGGCCGGCCCCGTCACGCGGTTGATCCCGGCCGTGATCTCCTGCGTGCGCTTGTCGAGATTGTCCGCAAGGCGGCGGATCGAGCGGGCCATCTCGCCGATGTCGCCGAGCGCCGCCTTGGTCTCGCCCGAGCCGAGGAACTCCTGCGCGCTGGTCAGCACGCCCTCGATCTTGTCGGCGGCCTTGTTCAGCTTGGCGGTCAGTTCGTTGGCGTTGCGCAGCGTCTCGTCGATGCGCGGCGTATTGGCGCCCAGCGCCTCCGCAAACTTGCTGACATTGTCGACCGCGGCCGAGACCTTGGCGCCGTCGATCCCCTTCAGCACGCCGCCTGCGTCCGCCAGGACGCTGTCGAACCTGGACGCCGTGTCGTTGAGGCGGCTCGCCAGCCGCGCCGAATCCCGCAGCACGCTGGTGATCGCCTCCTTCTGCCCCGCGATGCTGTCCGTGATCTCGCGCACGCCAGACACCACCTTCGCCACGTCATCCGGGCTGACGCCCTTGACGATGCCGTCGACCGTTTCAGTCAGGCGTCGCAGGTCGACAGAGAGCTCGGCGATCCTGTCGGCTGCCGTCCCGGCCGACGACAACAGCCGCCCTACGCCCTCGGAATTGTTCGACAAGGCGGTCGAGAACGACTCAACGTTGCGAATGGTTCGGCCAATGGACTGCTGGTTGTCGGCAAAAAGGGCATCGGCGCGTGACAGCACGTCATCGGCCTTGCGGGCCAGGCGCTGCGCGCTCTCCAGCAGGTCCTGGAAGTCGGAGCGGTCGGCATAGATGACCGGCGGCTGTCCGGGCTCGCGCGAGGTCAGCGCGACGCTGCCCGGCCCGCCGCCCGACAGCTGGATCGAGGCCACGCCGGTGAGGCCCTGAAACTCCAGGCGGGCCCGGGTGTCGACATTCATCGGCGTGCTGGCGTCGACGTCGATACGGGCCGTCACCTTGCTGGGATCATTGGCCAACAGCTGGATCGACGTGACCTCGCCGACCCGCAGGCCGTTGTACATCACCAACGCGCCGCGCGAGAGGCCGGAGACCGATCCCGTGAACACGATTCGGTAGACTGCCTGCTTGGCGGTGGCGTCCTTGCCGGAGAACCAGAAGACAAAGCCGAAAGCGGCCGTCACCACCGCCAGCGTAAAAAGGCCGATCAGCGCGTAGTTGGCCCGCGTTTCCATGCCGCCGTTACCTTCTCGCATCCATGCCGGGCACCAGGGACTGGGCCCGCTTCCCGTGGAAATAGGCTTGCAGCCAAGGATGCTTCGACGCCAGCATCGTCTCGATCGGCCCGGCCGCGATGACCCGGCCATCGCCCAGCGCGGCAATGCGATCGCAGACCGAGTAAAGACTTCCCAGATCGTGGGTTACCATAAAGACCGTGAGCCCCAAAGTCTTCTGCAGGGTGCCGATCAGCTCGTCGAAGTCTTGCGCGCCGATCGGGTCGAGGCCGGACGTCGGCTCGTCGAGGAAGACGATCTCCGGATCCAGTGACAGCGCCCGGGCCAGCGCCACGCGCTTGATCATCCCTCCCGACAGCTCGGACGGAAATTTGTCGCAGACGTCCGGTTTCAGGCCCACCAGCTCCAGCTTGAGGATGGCCAATTCGTCCATCAGCCGCTGCGACAGGTGCAGGTACTCACGCATCGGCACCTGC
>JBMOJG010000513.1:0-3143 GCA_049316925.1 Alsobacter sp.
ATGCTGGCCAGAGAAATTGTAGCCGCAAAGCCGAGTGCAATTTTGTCGATCTCAAGCCTGCCACTCCTGGCATTACGCAGCGAGACGACCACGATTCCGATCGTGACGCTGGGTGGCGACCCTGTCGGCATTGGCGTGGCAGCGTCATTGGCGCGGCCCGGCGGCAACGTGACCGGCTATTTCATCCTGGGACCCGAGCTCGACCCCAAGCGCCTGGAGCTGCTCGCACAGGTTCTTGGTCCGGGCGCTCCCGTTGCCGGAATGGTGCTGGCGGGGTCGCCCACTGCCGCCGTCAGCGAACGCTTGATGCGGGAGGCTGGCGAGCAAAGTGGGTTCCCGACCCTGTTCGTGACGGCCTCTGGCCCAGCCGACTACGAACGCGCCATTCGCGAGGCCCGGGCGGCCGGAGCCAGGGGGCTCGCGGTGACGGCCAACCCTGTGTTCTTCCGCGACACTACCCTGATCCTGAACCTCGCCGCGCAGGCGGGGCTGGCCACGGCCTGCCAGTGGCGCGAGATGGCAGAGCGGGGCTGCCTGATCGGCTATGGGCCGAACTGGGCGATTATGTATGAATCGGTTGCCCGCAAGGTGGCGATGCTGCTGCGCGGCGCCAACCCGGCCGAGATGCCGATCGAGCGTCCGACCGTGTTTGAGCTTGTGCTGAACCTGCGCACTGCCCGAACTCTCGGGATCGATCTGCCAGCCACCATCCTGGGCCGCGCTGACGAGGTCCTCGACTGAGAGCGCGTGTCTCGACACCAGGCGGACTGTCGTCAACCGGGCGCGTTCATGTTGCCCGCGCTGGCGAGCGACGCTACTTCTCGCAGGCGGCCTGCCGACCAGTGGCCGCCCTGGCAGGGCTTTGCATGCGCGCCGTCGTTTTCGCCGTCCTGGTTCTGCTGACCGGCATCGCCACTGCTGCCGCCCAGGCTCCGGTCCGTCTGGCGGTGTTGTCGCCGATTGCCTCGTCCGAGGGCGCCGTCCGCACATGGGTGTTGCCCGAACTGGCCCGTGCCGGCTTTGTCGAGGGCCGCAACCTCGTGGTGGACTTTCGCATCGGGTCGCTGGCCGAGTTCCCGGCGCTGGCCCGGGCGATCGTGGCCGAAAAGCCCAGCGCGATCATCTCGATCTCGGGAGGGCCGCTGGGTGCGTTGCGGGCCGAGACCACCACGATTCCCATTGTCTCGGCCGGCGGTGACCCTGTCGGCCTCGGCCTGGCCGCCTCGATGTCCCGGCCGGGCGGCAATGTCACCGGCTTTGTGATTTCCGGGGCGGATCTCGACGCCAAGCGCATGGAGCTGCTCGGACAGATCCTCGGCCCGGGCGTGCCGGTGGCCGGCATGCTGCTCAGCAATTATCCAACCGCCCGCCTCAGCGAACCGATGATGCGCGAGGCCGCCCAGCAGGGCGGCTTTGCTCCGGTGTTCGTGACGGCGTCCGGGCCTGCCGACTATGAACGCGCGATCCGCGACGTGCGGGCGGCAGGCGCACGGGGCCTCGTGGTGACGGCCAATCCGGTGTTCGCCCGCGATACAACCCTGATCCTGGACCTGGCCGCGAAGGCAGGGCTGGCCACCGCCTGCGAATGGCGCGACATGGCCGAGCGCGGCTGCCTGGTCGGCTATGGTCCCAGCCGGGCCGCCTTCTACCAAGGGGTTGGTCGCAAGGTGGCGCTGCTGTTGCGCGGCGCCAGCCCGGCCGAGATGCCGATCGAGCGTCCGACCCTGTTCGAACTCGTGATCAACCAGCGCACGGCCCGCAGCCTTGGCCTCGACCTTCCCGCCACCATCCTGGGCCGGGCGGACGAAGTCTTCGACTGATCGTCCACCCGTGTCTGCGGTCCAGGGCTGCAACCAAGAAGGAGCGCCGATGGCGTCCGATCCCATCATGACGATCCCGCAGGTCGAGGCCTTCCTCGACAAGGTGTTTCCCGAACTCCTCATCCACGGTCGGATCTACACGGTGTCTGCGCTCGTGCCGCATGGCGCCACCGTGCGGATGGCCTATCACCCCAGCCAGCTGCGGCCGGGTGGCACAATATCCGGCCCCTCCATCATGGGGCTGGCCGATCTCGCCCTGTTCGTCGCCCTGCTGGGAGCAATCGGTCCCGTCGACCAGGCGGTGACGTCGAACCTCAACATCACCTTCCTGCGCCGGCCGCAGCCGGCCGCCCTGCTGGCCGAGTGCCGCCTGTTGCGCGTCGGCCGGCGGCTCGCCAGCGGCGACGTGGCGCTGCGTTCTGAGAATTCCGACGCCATCGTCGCCCATGCGGTTGCGACCTATGCAATCCCTGAGCGGGAGCAGAATACGGTATTATGATACCGCTTATAGCAAGATGATGAAAACAGGCCGGTTTTTCGCGAAGTCGGGTCCATCTTCGCGTTGACGATGACACCGGCCTGCGGTAGGACCGCCCATCCCTGAAGGGCATCCGGCCTTTCGGTCCCGACGCCGTCGGCTCTGGCCCGCGGCCCATCAACGGAACGGTTCCATGAAGACCTATTCGGCCAAGCCCGCCGAGGTCGAGAAGAAGTGGGTTGTGATCGACGCGAAAGGTCTCGTGGTCGGCCGGCTCGCCTCGCTCATCGCCCTGCGGCTTCGCGGCAAGCACCTGCCCATCTTCACGCCCCATGTCGACTGCGGCGACAACGTCATCGTGATCAACGCCGAGAAGGTGGCGTTCACGGGCCGCAAGCGCGAGCAGAAGGTGTACTACCATCACACCGGCTACCCGGGTGGCATCAAGGAGCGCTCCGCCAAGTTCATCCTCGAGGGCCGGTTCCCGGAGCGGATCGTCGAGAAGGCTGTCGAGCGCATGCTTCCGCGCGGTCCCCTCGGCCGCAAGCAGCTTGGCAATCTGCGCGTCTACAAGGGCGCCGAGCATCCGCATGCTGCCCAGTCGCCCGTTGCCATCGACATCGGCGTCCTCAACCGCAAGAACGTGTGGAGCGCCTGATCATGGCCATCGAGGATGTATTGGACCTAATGGCCACAGCGGCAATCAAAAAAAACCTGGGATTGTACTACCAGGTTGATCCCCGGATCCCACGCCGCATTACAGGCGATCTCACCCGCTTGCGCCAGATATTGGTGAACCTGACCGGCAATGCCAACAAATTCACGACTAAAGGCGAAGTGGTGAT
>JBMOJG010000514.1:0-3142 GCA_049316925.1 Alsobacter sp.
GGCACGAAGCTGCCAAACTGATGGCCGGCATACGCCATGGCGATCGGCTCGGCGCCCACGGGCGGGCGGGCGCCAGACAGCATCGCGACGCCGTCCGGCCCCTCCAGCACGGCCGGATCCAGTCCGAGCTCGACGGCGAGCGGCCTGTTGAGCAACAGCAGGCGCGGCGCGGGCGCAACCGCAGGCTGCACGCGGACGAAGAAGCCCTCGGGCAGGCGTGCGTAGGAATTGTCGAATGGCACATGAACTGTCATCGGCGGCGTCTCGGGGCGATCGGCGGCGGGAGCGCGTCGACTATGCCTCATAGACTAGGGCGCCGGCTCCACGAAGCGAAGCCCGTCGCCCCGGGGGAATGGCCGGAGTCGGATCGCCACCGTGGCGTAGGCGATCCGCTCACGCGGGAACCGGGCCGGTCCCGTGGTTCAGGACGCGCGCCGCAGCGGATCGTCGGCGATGAGGGCGGCTCCGGCTGCGGTGAGGGCGATCACCGGGCCGGCAGCGTCCTTGCGCCGCTCGACGAGACCGGCGTCCAGCGCGTCTTCCCAGACGGTCAGGCGCGGGCAAGATGTGCGCCACGCGTCCATGACCTCATCATAGGGGCGTGGCCCGCGGGCCAGCCAGCCGAGAAAATCCAGGGTAAGGGGCTGCAGGATGTCGGGCATGGCGCTGGTCCCGGTGGCCTTACGAGCGATCGTGCCTGCGACGACCGGCCGCGTCCAGTCCCGGCGGATCAGTCGGAGCTTCGGTCCTTCAGGGCGGCATGGGACTTTTCGAGCAACGCCTTGAAGGCGGCAATATCGATCGGCTTGGCGATGACGGCATCGGCTCCGGCTGCCAGCGCCGCAAGGCGGAGCTGATCGCTGACGACGCCGGTCAGCATGACGACCTCGATGGCGGCATGCACCCGAATCCGGCGGATCTGCGCAATGAACTCCAGCCCATCGAGCCCGGGCATCAGATAATCCACGACCGCCAGATCGGGCTGCGCCGTGTCCAGCATGTGCAGGGCTGCGGCCGCGTCCCGGGCGAAGTAGGGTTCAACGAAATCGATCCGGCGCAGGATCATGCCGACGACGCCCAGTGTCAGTTCACTGTCGTCGACAACCAGCAGTTTCAGCCGCCGGCCACCATAGATACTTGCCCGTCCGTCCGGCATGCAATCCTCCAGGACATCGTCGACTGTCACCGCGGCAGCCAGGATGCGCGGACGGTCGATCAGGCCTCCAACCATGACATGCAGCGATGAAAACTCCGTGCACGGGCGCTCGGGAACCGCCCTTCGGTTGGACACGCGCGTCAAGGAACCCAGGTGGTCTCCGGCGCCTCCTCAGTCCCCACCGGGGCGAGAACCACGCGGCTCGGCGGCGGCCTGTGCAGCGCACTGACCTCGGCCATGCGCGTCACCTGGCGAATGTCGGCGACGGTGTCCAGCGTCTCGAGCCGTTCGAACAGCGGGGCGATCTGCTCGCGCGGCAACGCCCTGGCGGCGCAGTCGGCAAATTTCTCCCAGAGCTCGTCGGGGCTCATCGGATAGGCGCCGCCGCGGCCGACGAGGTTCTCGATGCGCTTCGAGACCGTGCGGCCATCCTTCAGCACGACGATGACCTCGGCGCCCCATTGCTCGACCGCGTCGTCGGCCATGTCCGGATGCGGCCGGGCCTCGGTGATATCCAGCAGGCGCGCCACCACCGGATCGAAATGGGCGTCGCCCTCGAAATCCTTAAGCCGCACGGCCCCGTCCTTCATGGCGCGGGCGCAGACATACTGGACGCTGAATTTGGCCTCGAGCGAGGTCTGCGGCCTGGGCTTGTCGGTGTGCCGCAGCCGCCGGCCATGGGGCAGCAGGGTGATCGACTCGACCGTGTCGGGCGTCAGACCATGCTCGCGACGTAGTTGCGTCATCAGAAAGATCGCCGAATGCGTGCTGCCGCAGCATGGATATTGCTTGATCCCGATATCGGTGGCGGCGATCTCCAGGGGATCCGCCCAGTGATCGAACAGCCGCTCGACCGCATAGGTGCCGGGCCCGTTGAACACGTCGAGGAAGCCCTGCGGGTGCTCCATGGCCACCGCGGAGGCGTCATAGCCCCCTTCGGCGAGCAGCGCGGCCAGCAGGCCGTTGCGGCCGCACTGGCCGACATGCAGCGGCTTCACCATGGTGCCGAAATTGGCCTTGAGGCCGGAGGCCAGCGAGGCCGCAATGGCAAGCGCGGTTGCCGTTCGGGCTACCCCAAGGCCCATCAGGTGGCAGGCCGCGGCGGCGGCACCAAATACGCCAAGCGTCGCGGTGGGGTGCCAGCCCTTGTCATAGTGGTGGAAGTTCACGGCGCGGGCGAGGCGGATCTCGGTCTCGACGCCGACCACATAGGCGGCGACCAGTGCCCGTCCGGTTGCGCCACGCTCGTCCGCCAGGGCGAGCAGGAGCGGCACGAGCGGCACGGACTGGTGGCCGCCCATGGCGCCGGAGAAGTCGTCGAAATCAAGCGCGTGGGAGGCGGTGCCGTTGACGAGGGTCGCGTCCAGCGCGCTGGTGCGGGTGGCAGTGCCCAGCACCAGGCAGGGACCCGGCGCCGTGGCGACGCCCGGCGTAGCCAGCAGGATGCGGGTGCAGGGCTCGGGCAGGCCGGCGAGCGTCACGCCGACCGTGTCGAGGATGCAGGTCCGGGCGGTGCGCAGCGCGGCGGCCGACACGTCACCCGGGCCGAAGGCGATGATCCGCTCGGCAAGGCGAGCAAGGATGGGCGTGTCGGTGCCGGTCATGGCGGTGCTCACCGGGCGGCTGCGTTACGGCCGGCGATGCGGCCGAAGGTGGCACCCGAGACGAGGCCCGTGCCGGCCGGGTAGTTGTCGTAGAACAGGCCACCAACCATCTCGCCGCAGCAGTAGAGCCCCTTGATGGGGCGCCAGTCGGTGCCGATCACCTGGGCGTGCTCGTTCACCTTCAGGCCGCCGAACGTGAAGGTGATGCCGCCCGTTGCGCTGTAGGCGTAGTAGGGCGCCTTGTCGATCTTGACGGCCCAGTTGGTCTTGGGCGGCGTGAGGTCGCCGGTGGTCGCCAGGCCATCCTTGCGGGTGGGATCATAGCGTCCGTCCGCCTCGTGGGCGGCGGCGTTGTAGGCCTTGACGGTGCGCAGGGCCTCAG
>JBMOJG010000515.1:0-3138 GCA_049316925.1 Alsobacter sp.
TTCCTCGTCACCCAGGAGGCCGCCCTCACCCGCATGGGGATTGAGGCCGAGCACGGCGATCTTCGGATGGGTTCGTCCGAGATGGGTTTCGCAAAAGCGGATGTCCTTGGCACCGCGCTCCTTCAGCCGGTCAATGGCTGCGACCGCGGAGTTCGCCGTCGCCAGCATGGGGTCGATCACCACCACGAGCCGGTCGGCGATGTCGGACGGGGCCTTGAAGTAATACTCCACCGCCGTCAGCGTCTCGGGGTCGCGATAGAGGCCGATATGGGCGACACGTGCCGACGGCACCAGCGACAGCATGCCGTCCAGCATCCCGACGCCGGCGCGCAGGATCGGCGCGAACACCAGCTTCTTGCCGGCGATCTGCGGCGCCTGCATCGGCATCAGCGGCGTCTCGATCGCCACCAGCTCGGTCGGCAGGTCGCGCGTCACCTCGTAGGCGAGCAGCATGCCGATCTCGTTGAGGAGCTGGCGGAAGCCCTTCGTCGAGCGCGACTTGTCGCGCATCAGCGTCAGCTTGTGCTGGACCAGCGGATGGTTGACGACAGTGACGCCCTGCATGGCCCTCTCCTTCTGCGAATGGTGGCCGCATGGAAAGCGGCCGGTGGTTCAGAACACCGTTCCGTCGCTGATCACCGTCAGCGGCGGCCCGCCATCGGCGCGACGCTGACGCGCCACCCGCCGGCCTGCCGCCCAGGTGCCGCCTTCCAGCACCTTGGCGAGCGGAAACTGCTCTGGCGGACGACCGAGCGAATGGCGCACCAGCGCGGCAACGTCGTCGAGCAGCGCCACGGTGAGCGCCCGCCACTCGACCACGAGGGCGGAGTCGACCGCCTGCGGCCGGGCCGCCTCCTCGGCGTCGCGCAGCGCGATCACACCGGTGTCGACGAAAAGCCCGCCATTGCGGTATTCGGCGAGGCCGGTGAGCCCGTCGATGCCTGCGACGCCGATCCCGGCCCACTGCAGCGGCTCGATCAGCGAATAGGCCAGCCATTGCGACAGCTTGTGGAACGGCACGAGGCCGGTGGTGGCGTCGTCGGTGACCAGCGCCGGGTGACGCCAGGTGTCGCCGAGATCGATGCCGCCGAGGCTGATGCGCCCCGGCCAGATCGGCCCCAGATGCGTGAGCAGCGCCGTCAGGATCGCTTCGGCCGGAAGCACGCCGTGCTCGGCCTGCGCCGCCAGATGGTCGAACAGCCCGCCCGGCCTGGGATCATCGGCGCGGCCGAACACGGCCGGATTGGCCGCCACCGTCGTGCCCAGCCGTCGCATCAGGGCTGCCCGCCCCTCCAGACCCACCAGCGGGTTGGTGTCGCTCACCTGGAAACCGACCGCCAGCGCGTCTGCGCTGAAGGCCGCCAGTCCGTTCGCGTCGGCCCGCAGCCTGTCGGTCGCCGAGGTCGAAAAGGCGCCGGCACAGAACAGGTCGAACGACGCGACGGCGAGGCCCTCCGACCGCGCGAAGGTTTCGCCGCTCGCGGCCTCGACATAGCGCCAGCCCGGGCCGGACCCGGCATCGAGCAGCACGCTGGTGATCGCCAGGTCGAACGCGGCCCGCGCCCTGGCAGCCGGGTTGGGCCAGCGATCGGCCTGGTCCAGCGTGCCCCAGCGGTCGAAGCCGCCGGCGGCGAAGTGCCGCCAGCGGGCGTGGAACGGCACGTCGAGCATCGGGTAGTTGGTGCGGATCGTGTCGAGCACGACATCGGCGCAGCGCGTCAGCTTGCCGGAATCCACCGTGAAGTGCGGCAACCCGCCATCCAGCCCGATGTCGAGCAGGCGATGCGCGCGGTTGCGCACCGCCCTCGGCGAGAGCAGGGCGCGTGCGAGTGCGGCGTCGTCCGTCATGCTGTCACGGGATCTCAGTAGCGCTCGAGCGGCCGGCCGACCGTGTCACGCAGCGCATCCGCATCGGGTGCGCCGTCGGGTGTATAGTAGCCGGCGGCCTTCTTGGCTTCCATCTCGACCGATGCGTCCGGCGGGATGAGTTCGTCGGGGATCGGCACGCGCTCGACGATCTCGATGCCTGACCCGACCACCGCGTCATATTTCATGTTGGACATCGACATGAACCGGTCGATGCGCCGGATGCCGAGCCAGTGCAGCACGTCGGGCATGAGCTGCTGGAAGCGCGCATCCTGCACGCCAGCGACGCATTCGGTGCGCTCGAAATAGGTGGCGGCCTGGTCGCCGCCCTCCTGCCGCTTGCGGGCATTGTAGACGAGGAACTTGGTGACCTCGCCCAGCGCTCGCCCTTCCTTGCGGTTGTAGGCGATCACGCCCACGCCGCCGGTTTGCGCCTCGCGTACGGCCTCCTCGATGCCGTGCACCAGATAGGGCCGGCAGGTGCAGATGTCGGAGCCGAACACGTCGGAACCGTTGCACTCGTCGTGGACCCGGCAGGCAATGCGCCGGCGCGGGTCGCTCAGCGCCGACACCTCGCCGACGATGTACACGGTGGTGCCGCCGATTGGCGGCAGGAACACCGACAGGTCCGGCCGCGTCACCAGCTCGGGGAACATGCCGCCGGTCTGCTCGAACAGCGTCCGGCGCAGCTGCGTCTCGCTGGTGCCGAACCGCGACGCGACGCCGGGCAGGTGCCACACCGGATCGATGGCGATCTTGGTGACGGAGACGTCGCCCGACGGCAGCAGGATGGTGCCGTCCGCCGCCAGCCGTCCGCCGGCCAGCCCGGTGACGATCTCGGGCATGTTGAGCCGCGCGCGCGTGATCGCGATCGTCGGCCTGACATCGAGCCCCTCGGCGATGGCACGGCCGAACACCTCGCCGGTCATGTGGCCCCAAGGGTCGAGCGATACGATCCGCCCCGGCTCGCTCCACTGCGGGTGCGGTCCGATGGCCACGACCGGATGCGTGTTGGTGAGATCGGGTCGCGCCAACGGGTTCAGCGCGCCGGACGAGACAGCCAGCGCGCGATACAGCGAATAGGCCCCCCCATAGGCGCCGATGACATTGCGGTCGCCCGGCGTCGTCACCGATCCGACGACGGGACCGCGCACCTGCGCACTGTCCGCACTCCAGGCGATCGGCCAGCGCGAGACGCCGGCACCCGGCTCGGGATGCGATGTCAGGCGGATATGCGTGGGACGGTTCTCCGACATGGGAAATCCAGGCAGA
>JBMOJG010000516.1:0-3125 GCA_049316925.1 Alsobacter sp.
TCTGCGAGAAGCGGCTCCTGTTCACGCCGCAGTATTTCGACCCCGAGGAGCGGGAGATCCTCGCCGATGCGGTCGCTGCCGCCGGCAGCGGCTTCGTTTTCGTCGACATCGGGGCGAATGTCGGCGGCTATGCGCTGTTTGTGGCGGCTCTGGCCGGGCCGTCGGGACGCGTGCTTGCGGTGGAGCCGCAACCGGGCGTGTTCGAGCGGCTGGTCTACAACATCCGCCAGAACCCGTTCGGCACCGTGAAGGCGGTGG
This sequence comes from Alsobacter sp., assembly GCA_049316925.1. Lineage (GTDB taxonomy): Bacteria > Pseudomonadota > Alphaproteobacteria > Rhizobiales > Beijerinckiaceae > Alsobacter. Next base: position 259 of record JBMOJG010000516.1, read on the forward strand.
AATGCGCCGTGGCCGACAAGGATGGCGAGCTGACGCTGTTCGTGGATCCGCGCAATCACGGCGAATCGAGCGTCAAGATCGTCGGCTATGGCGGTGGCAGCTCGGTGAGGGTCCCCGCCAAGGCACTGGAGCAGCTCCTGCGCGAGGAGGGTTTTTCCCGCATCGACGCGATGAAGCTCGATGTGGAAGGTGCCGAGGACCTGATCCTCGAACCCTTCCTGCGGGATGGTGACCCGGCGCTTTGGCCGCCGCTGCTGTTGATCGAGAACGGCACGGGCCGCTGGCAGATCGACCTTCCGGCCCTGCTGGCCGAGAAGGGCTATCGGATGGTGCGGCGCACGCGTGTCAATCTGGTGTTCGCCCGGCCGCTGGCTGCCGCCTGACGTCCGCACCGCGAGGGGCCAGCCGAGGCCGTGAGGCTGGCTTCAAGCAAGGATCGGGATGGCTCGGTCGAGCACGATCGCGTGCGGCGAGAGGCTGCAGACCCAGGCCTCGGCCTCGACGCCGCGTCTGCGTGAGCGGGCGAAGGCCGTCGCATAGGCGGGGTCGATGTCGGCCGCCAGCGCGAACGCATCGGCCGGCATCTGGACGACAAACAGCATGACGGCGCGGTGGCCTGCCTCCACCATGGCGCCGAGCTCATCGAGATGGCGCGCACCGCGGGCGGTGACACTGTCGGGAAACTCAGCCAGGCCGGTTTGGCGCATCAGGTGGACATTCTTGATCTCGACATAGCAGGCCGGGCGCCCCGGCCCGTCCAGCACCATGTCGACCCGGCTGGCCTGGCCATAGCGGACTTCGCGGCGCAGCCCGGCATAGCCGGCCAGTGCGGGGATGCGGCCGGCGGCAATCGCCTCCGCCGCGATGGCGTTGGGGCGGCCGGTATGAATGCCGACCAGCACCGGCCCGGCGCCGAACTCCGCCTCGACCAGTTCCCACGACCAGCCCAGCTTGCGGGCCGGATCGGCGGCGCGCGACAGCCAGACCCGGGATCCAGGAGCGATAAGCCCGGTCATGGCGCCGGGATTGGCGCAATGCGCCGTCACCGTCTCGCCGGTGGCGTCCAGCACCACGTCGGCGAGGAAGCGCTTGTAGCGGCGCAGCAGGCGGCCGGTAACCAGCTCTGGCAGCAGCATGGCGTCTCCTATTCCGGCGCCACACATGAGGGTGGCCGATCGTGCTGTCGAGCCCGCGCCGTCGAGACTCAGGCCTTATTCACATGCTGCGCGAAGGCCATGCTTGAGCGGGCGGCGTGCGCGGGATAAACCCGCCGTTTCCGGAGGGGCTCCATGGCCGACGCATCCGCACTCATCACCGCCGCCGTGCTGGTCATCGGCGACGAGATCCTGTCAGGCCGCACCAAGGACAAGAACATCGGCTATATCGCCGAATACCTGACGGCGATCGGCATCGACCTGCGCGAGGTCCGGGTTGTGCCCGATGTGGAAGACGAGATCGTTGCCGCGCTGAACGCGCTGCGCGCCCGCTACACCTATGTGTTCACCACCGGCGGGATCGGGCCGACCCATGACGACATCACCGCCGACGCGGTGGCGCGCGCCTTCGGTGTTGGCATTGCGGTGGACCCGCGTGCCGTCGCCATGCTGCGCACGCGCTATCCCAATGCCGAGGACCTGACCGAGGCCCGGCTGCGCATGGCGCGCATTCCCGACGGGGCGGACCTCGTCGACAACCCGATCTCGCGGGCGCCGGGGTTTCGCATCGGCAATGTCATCGTGATGGCGGGCGTGCCGTCGATCATGCAGGCCATGCTGGATGCGGTGGCGCCAAGCCTGCGCACCGGCAAGGTGATGCTGTCGGTGACGCTGGACGCGGGCGGCCTGCCCGAGGGCATCTATGGCAGCGCGCTCGGCGCGGTGCAGAAGGAGCTGCCGGGCGTCGTCATCGGCTCCTATCCGTCGTTCGGGCCAGGCGGGTTCACGAATTCGATCGTGGTGCGGGCGCGCGAGCCCGGTCTCCTCGCCGAGGGACAGGCGCGCGTCGAAGCCATGATTGCCGACCTCGTCGCCAGGCGCGACGCCATACCCCTCTGACGGAGCCGCCATGTCCCCGCCGCCGCCGAAGGTCTTCCCCGTGTCGTGGGACCAGTTCCACCGCGATGCCCGCGCGCTCGCCTGGCGGCTTGCTGCCTCTGGCCCGTTCGAGGCCGTGATCTGCATCACCCGCGGCGGCATGGTGCCGGCCGCGATCGTCGCCCGCGAGCTCGGTACGCGGGTGATCGAGACGGTGTGCATCGCCAGCTATCACGACTATGATTCGCAGGGCGACCTTCAGGTTCTGAAGCCGATCGCCGCGACCGTGACGGCGCGGGGCGGCGAGGGTGGCAAGGGGCTTTTGGTCATCGACGACCTCGTCGATACCGGCAAGACCGCCCGGGTCGTGCGCGACATGCTGCCCAACGCGCATTTCGCCACCGTCTACGCCAAACCGCTGGGTCGGCCGCTGGTCGACACCTTCATCACCGAGGTGTCGCAGGACACCTGGATCTATTTTCCGTGGGACATGGGCCTGACCTTCGTCGACCCGATCCTCAAGGGGCAAGGCAACGCCGGCTGAGCCGGCCCCGGCCTGGTCGCCGGTGGTCTGCAGCGGTAGAGGCGGTTGCGCGCGGGCCGCGAGTCTGTAGCCTGCTGCTCGTCTGTCGCCCGCGAGCTGTCCCGTGCCCCGTTTTGACCCTGCCTCCACGCGCGTCTCGCTGTTTCGCGCGCTGATCGACGCCGCTGCCCTGCACGGGGCCGACAAGCCGATCCTCGAGGATCCGGAGCGGGCGCCGCTCACCTACAAGCGGCTGGTCCTCGGCGCCTTCGTGGTCGGCGCCAAGATCACCCAGGACACGCGGCACGGCG
>JBMOJG010000517.1:0-3112 GCA_049316925.1 Alsobacter sp.
GCCACTGGAACACCGTCTCCGTGACGATGGCGAAGGCGATGAGGGAGCCGATCTGCAGGCCGGTGACGGTAATGACCGGCATCAGCGCGTTGCGCAGCGCCAGCCGGTAGTGAATGTAGCGCGCCGGCAGCCCGCGCGCCTTGGCGAAACGGATGTAGTCGGTCGAAAGAACGTCGATCAGTTCGGACCGCACCAGACGCATGATCAGCGTCAGCTGGTAGAGCGCCAGGGTTATGCCGGGCAAAACCAGAGCCTTCAGGCCGCTGACAGTCAGCAGTCCGGTCGTCCACCAGCCGATGGTGACGGTCTGGCCACGCCCAAACGACGGCAACCAGCCGAGCGTGACGGCGAAGACCAGGATGAGCCCGATGCCGGTGACGAAGGTCGGCGTCGAGATGCCGATGAGCGAGACGGCCTGGATGAGCTTTGCCGCGACACCGTCCGGTTTCAGGGCGCAGACCACGCCGAGCGGCACGCCGACCAGAAGCGAAAGCAGCGTGGCGACCAGCACGAGCTCCAGCGTCGCCGGCAGGCGGTCGGCCAGCAGCTTCATGACCGGCTGCTGGTTGCGGTAGCTGATGCCCCATTCGCCGCGCAGCGTCCGCCCCAGAAAGCGCCCGTACTGCACGAGGATCGGCTGGTCGAGCCCGAGCGCCTCGCGGAGCTCCGCCTTCTCCTGCACCGTTGCGTTTTCGCGCGACAGGGTCGCGACGGGATCGCCCACGAAGCGGAACATGGAGAACGACAGGGCGGAAACGGCCAGCAGGACCAGTACGGCCTGCCCCAGCCGTTCGAGAATGACGCGGATCATCGCGAGGAGACCACCCCCGCCAGCCCAGAGTGACCGGACCGGCGAGGGGCGTTTCTCGTCACTTCACCTGTGCGAACCACAGGCGCACATATTCGTCCGGGAACTGCGGAACCTCGACCCCGGCCCGTGCCGCCCAGGCCACCGGCTGGGTGTGCAGCGGGATGTAGGCGACCGTGTCCTTGGCGATCTTCATCGCCTCGGCCAGCATCGCCCGGCGCTTCGGCTCGTCGAGTTCGACGGCAGACTCGCGCGTGAGCTTTTCGATCTGCGGATTGACGTAGCCCATCGGGTTCGAGCCGCCGAAGTTGTCCTTCGGCTCCGTGATCAGCGCGGAGAGCACGCTGAACCCGTCCATCGGCGGCAGTGTCGCCCAGCCGATGATGTAGGCGTCGAACTCGCCCTTATCCATGCGCGGAAAATACGTCGAGCGGGATTCGGTCTTGAGGTCTGCCTGGATGCCGACGCGGCTCCACATGGCAGCGATGGCGACACAGATCTGCTCGTCGTTGATGTAGCGGTCGTTCGAGCAGTTCAGGTTGGTCTTGAAGCCGTTCGGGAATCCAGCCTCCGCGAGGAGCTTCTTGGCCAGTTCGGGGTCGTACGCCACGAGCTTGTCGTTCTCGGCGGAGAACCCGGGGACCGGCGGGGCCACGAGCGTGCCCGTGTTGCGCGACTTGCCGCGCATGACCCGCTTCTGGATCGTGTCGAGATCGATGGCGTGCCACATGGCCTGGCGCACCTTGAGGTCGAGCATCGGGTTCTTCTGGCCTGCGGTCGCCTTGAGCTCGGGCCGGTGGTTAAGCCCGAGGAAGATGAGGCGGAGCGAAGGCTCCTCGATCACCTTGAAGCCCGGGGCGGCTCCGATGCGCGCGAGGTCCTGGAGCGGGGCCGGGGCGATCATGTCCAGTTCGCCCGACAGCAGCGCGGCCACGCGCGTCGCGTCCGACTTTATCGGATTGAACTCGATGCGCTTGAGGTTGTGCTCGGGCTTGTCCCACCAGTTCGGGTTGACTACGAGGTTGGTCCCGACGTCAGGCTTGAACGACTCGACCGAGAACGCGCCCGTTCCGATCGCGGTCGTCGAGGCCGCCGTGGTCACGCCGGTGGAGATGTTGCCAGGCTTGATCGAGCCCGTCTGCTCCATCCACTCCTTGTCCATGATGTAGATGCCGGCAAGGTCGTTCAGGAGGAGCGGGTAGGGCCCCTTGGTCTTGATGTCGACCGTGAAGTCGTCGACCTTCGTCGCGCTCTCCACCGTTGCGAGATTGCCGCGGGCGCGGGCGCCGGGATCGAGCAGGCGGGTGATGGAAGCGACGACGTCGTCGGCCGTGAAGGGGTTGCCGTTATGGAACTTCACGCCCTTGCGCAGCTCGAAGCGCCAGGTGTCGGGCGCAATGGTCTTCCAGCTTGTCGCAAGCGCCGGCTCCAACTCCATCTTGCGGCTGCGGCGCACGAGGGGGTCAAACACGTGGTGGAGCATGCTGGTTGTGAAGCTCTCGACCTGCGCATAGGGGTCGAGCGTTGCGATATCCGTGGGGGCGGACCACCGCATCGTTTGTGCCGAAGCCGTTGCCGACACCAACGCCGCCAGTGCCGTGGTGCATCCGAGGGCAACGATCCTCGTCAAGCTCATTGTCTCGTGCATAGCCGGTCTCCCCCGCGGTTTGTTGAGCATTTGTCTATCAGTGCCACCCGTTGTCCGATAGCGTCAACGGGGCTGAGCAAAACCCATGCCCGCCCGCTCCAGCATCAGGGTGTAGGCTTCCGCGGCCCGATCCAGTACGGCCTCGGGATCCATGGTCAGAACCCGGCGATCCCGGATCAGGATTCGGCCATCCACCATCACGAATCCGACGTCCGCCGCATTGGCATAGAAGGCGAGGCGGCCGACCGGCTGGTCCGGCGGCCACAGATGCGCGGCGCGCGACTGAACGGCAACGAGGTCGGCACGCAGGCCGACCGCGATCGCGCCGATCTCGTGGTCGAGGCCGAGCGCGCGGGCGGCATCGCAGGTCGCCATGGCGAGCAGGTCCCAGGCGTCGAGGACCGTCTCGTCGCGCGCGGCGATGGCCTGCACGCGGTGCGCCATGAACATCGTGCGGAACATGTCGAGCGGCCGGTCGGGCGCCGGCCCGTCCGTGCCGAGGCCGACGCGCACGCCGAGGACGCGCAGGCGCGGCGCCGGGCATGTTCCGAACACCGACATGAGCGAACTGGGCGTGTACGCGACGGCCGCGCCGGTGCGTTGCAGCGTCGCGATGTCGTCCTCGGTCAGATCGATGCAGTGGGCCAGCACGGACG
>JBMOJG010000518.1:0-3088 GCA_049316925.1 Alsobacter sp.
GAAGGACGCGGCGAACAGGCCGGCAACGGCGATGAGCGCGACATCGGCGCCGTAGTGCAGCGCAAGCCAGCCGCCGGCCAGCGCGCCGAAGGGGCGGACGCCGTAGATGGCGAGTTGCAGGGTTGCGCCGACTCGTCCGAGCAGCTGCGGCGGCGTGACGATCTGGCGGATGCTGGTCTGGCAGACAAACCACAGCATCGGCCCGAAGCCGACCATGAACTGGCCGAAGAACAGCGCCGGCACGCCGCCGCCATGGGCCGCCGCCAGCAGCGCCAGGGGTGCGGCCACAGACAGGGCGGGGCCTCCCAGCAGCACCGGCGCAGCGCCGAGCCGGTGCAGGATCGTCGCCGCCGTCGCCGCGCCAAGGATCAGTCCGGCGCCGTAACCGGCCTGGCCAAGCCCGACGAGGGCCGGGTCGGCGGTGACGCGGGCGAGCGTGAACGGCACATACACCGCCACGAAGGCGAAGAAGGCGGCGTTCCACAGCAGCGCGCAGAGCGCGATCGGCCGCAGCACCGGGCTCTGCGCGAGGAACCGGAAGCCCTCGGCGATCTCCAAGCCCAAGGCGCGGTCGCGCGCCGGTAGTGGAGCGGTGCGCGGCAGGGCGAGCGCGGCGATGCAGGCGAGAGCGGCGGCGCAGGCGGCCGCCGCATAGGCCAGCGTCGGCGTTCCATGCCGCGCCAATGCGCCGACGGCCACGGGTGCGGCCAGGGTCACCAGCGCGCGGGCGACCTCGATCCGTCCATTGGCGCGGCTGAGCGCGGCGCGGCCGACGAGATCCGGCACCATGGCGTTGACGCCGAGCGCGAACGCCACGGTGCCAAGTGCGGCAATGAAGGCTGAAAGGCCGAGCAGCGGCACGGAGCCGGCCAGCGCCATCGCGGTGGCCAGCGCGAAGCCGACCGTGGCCAGCGCTTGCGAGCCGGCCAGCACGGTGCGGCGGGAGAGGCGGTCGACGAGGAGCCCGGCGGGAAGCGAGCCCACCAGCCAGGCAGCACCCTGGGCCGCCACCAGCATGCCGACCGTCGCGGCATTGGCGCCGAGCACGAGGACTGCGGTGAGGGGGAGGGCGGCAAGCGCCAGCTGATCGCCCGCATGGGCGCCGCAGGCGGCGGCGAACAGGCGGGAAAAGGCCGAGGGGGAGGGGTTCGTTGCGGTGGTCGCACCGTCTGCGGACATCGGGAGCACTCCGGGGCTGGCTCCATCGATGCCCCATTGCCCGGCCGTGTGCGACCCGATTCCTGCGGTCCAATTGTCTGCGTCAGTCGTCGGACGCGTCGGCGGTCTGTGCCACGGGGGCCGAGGCCGTCTGGTCCTCGGCCGGGGACGAAAAAATCATCTTCACGCCCTTCGCCAGCACGTCGCCGATGGTGTCGAGAACGGATTCGACGAAATCCAGCATGGTCTCAATCCCTCCGAAGCCGCGATCTCCCGTTCATGGTGTGTGATTGCGGCCATTGCTGGGAGGTTAGGGGGCAAACCCGGGACATATCGTGTGATGGCACGTGTGCCGCGGCCTTGCCGGGCTGTCGGGGGCCCGTTACATGTGCGGAAAGCACACACCCGTTCACGCCAGCGCGAGAGAAGGCGGCCATGGCCTCCTACCAGTACGTCTATCACATGCAGGGTCTGACCAAGACCTATCCGGGCGGCAAGAAGGTGCTCGACAACGTGCACCTGTCCTTCTACCCGACCGCCAAGATCGGCGTGCTGGGCGTCAACGGCTCGGGCAAGTCGACCCTGCTGCGCATCATGGCGGGGATCGACAAGGAGTTTGTCGGCGACGGCTTCGTCGCCGAGGGCGCGCGCGTCGGCTACCTGCCGCAGGAGCCGCAGCTCGACGAGACCCTGAGCGTGCGTGAGAACGTGATGCTGGGCGTGGCGAAGCAGCAGACGATCCTGACGCGCTACAACGACCTCGCCATGAACTATTCGGACGACACCGCCGACGAGATGATGAAGCTGCAGGACGAGATCGAGGCCCAGGGACTGTGGGATCTCGACAGCAAGGTCGACCAGGCGATGGATGCGCTGCGCTGCCCCGCCGACGATGCCGACGTGGCGAAGCTGTCGGGCGGCGAGAAGCGCCGCGTCGCGCTGTGCCAGCTGCTGCTGTCGCAGCCCGAGATGCTGTTGCTCGACGAGCCGACCAACCATCTCGACGCCGAGACGGTGAACTGGCTCGAAGGCCACCTGCGGACTTATCCGGGCGCGATCCTGATCGTCACCCATGACCGCTACTTCCTCGACAATGTCACCGGCTGGATCCTCGAGCTCGACCGCGGCCGGGGCATTCCGTACGAGGGCAACTACTCCTCATGGTTGCAGCAGAAGCAGAAGCGGCTGCAGCAGGAGGGGCGCGAGGAAGAGGCCCGCCAGCGCTCGCTGGAGCGCGAGAGCGAGTGGATGGCGGCCTCGCCCAAGGCCCGCCAGGCCAAGTCCAAGGCGCGCATCCAGCGCTACGAGGACCTTGTCGCGAAGCAGAACGACAAGGGGCCGACCACGGCGCAGATCATCATCCCGGTGGCGGAGCGGCTGGGCAACAACGTCATCGACTTCGAGCACCTGTCGAAGGGCTTCGGCGACCGCATGCTGATCGAGGACCTGTCGTTCAAGCTGCCGCCGGGCGGCATCGTCGGCGTCATCGGGCCGAACGGCGCCGGCAAGACGACGCTGTTCCGCATGATCACCGGCCAGGACCAGCCCGATGCCGGGTCGATCGTCGTCGGCCCGTCGGTCAAGCTCGGCTATGTCGACCAGTCGCGCGACGCGCTCGACGACAAGAAGACCGTGTGGGAGGAGATCTCCGGCGGCAATGACGTGATCTATCTGGGCAAGCGCGAGATCAACTCGCGCGCCTACTGCGCGGCCTTCAACTTCAAGGGTGGCGACCAGCAGAAGAAGGTTGGCATGCTGTCGGGCGGCGAACGCAACCGCGTGCATCTTGCCAAGATGCTGAAGTCGGGCGCCAACCTGCTGCTGCTCGACGAGCCGACCAACGACCTCGACGTCGACACGCTGCGGGCGCTGGAGGAGGCGCTCGAGGACTTTGCCGGCTGCGCCGTCATCATCAGCCATGATCGCTTCT
>JBMOJG010000519.1:0-3084 GCA_049316925.1 Alsobacter sp.
TGCATGGTCCGCATCTTCAGGCCCTTGAGGTCGTCGGGCGTCTTGATCTCGCGGACGTTGTTGGTGAGGTTGCGGAAGCCGTTCTCAGACAGGGTGAGCGTGCGCATGCCTGTGGCCTTGCGCATGTCCTCCGTCATCTCCTTGACGAAGGGGCTCTGCATGAAGTCCCACGCCACCGGCGACGACGGGAACAGGTAGGGGATCTGGAACACGTTCATCGGCTTGTGGAACGAGCCGAGCACGCTGTCGTCGACCAGCGCCATGTCGAGCGTGCCGTTCTTCACCTGCTCGGTCAGCTGCAGGCTGCCGCCGAGCGTGTTGAAGAACAGCTTGACCTCGATCTCGCCGCGACTCTTGAACTCGACATATTCCTTCAGGGCCTTCATGCCCGAGATTTCGCCACCGACGCTCTCGGGAGCGCCGATCGAAAACCGCAGCACGGTCTTTTGCTGTGCGAAGGCGGTGCCGCCGAGAGCGAGCACGGCCGCGGCCGCGAGGGCCAGTCCTTTCCAGTTCATCGTCTCACCTCCCCTGTTGACCGGCCCGTCCGGCCGGCTCGAGCAGACGCTCGTTGACGCAATTGCGCAGGCTGCCCGTCCTGAGATGCCGCAACACCGTGTCCACGCCCCGGCTTCGCAGATCGACGAGGCTGTCAGGGCTGTAGAAGGCGGCATGCGGCGAAAGCGTGAGGCGCCCGTCCAGCCAGGGCTCGCGGGCAAGCCAGGCGGCGACAAGCGGGTGATGGCGGTCTGCAGGCTCGACCGGCAGAACATCCAGCCCTGCGGCGGCCACGCGCCCGTCGCGCAGCGCCGCGGTGAGCGCGTCGAGATCGACGATCGCCCCGCGCGCCGTGTTGATCAGGACCAGTCCGGGCTTGGCGGCGGCCAGGGCGGCCGTGCCGATCAGGCCGACTGTCTCGGCGCTGGCCGGCGCGTGCACGCTGACGACGTCGGAAACAGCCATCAGCGCTTCCAGCGACTCGTATCGCGTGGCGTCGACGGCGATTTCCAGGCCGGACGCGGCGAACGGGTCATGAAAGGCGATCGTCATGCCGAACGCACGGGCCCGCCGTGCCGCCGCAAGGCCGATCCGGCCAAGGCCCACGACGCCGAAAACGGCACCCCGAAGCCGTTGCACCGCAGGGGCGTCCTCGAACCGCCAGCCGGCGACGGGATCGCGCCGCAGCGCGTCGTGATAGGTGGCGGTGCCACGGGTCAACGCCAGCATCAGCGCCAGGGCGTGGTCAGCCACTTCGGATGTGCCGTAGTCGGGTACGTTGAACACGGGCACACCGCGTGCGCCCCAGGCGGCCAGATCGATCCGGTCGAAGCCGACCCCGGAGCGCACCAGTGCCCGGCAGGCGGGCCAGTCCGCCACGCTGCCGTCGGGGACCGTGTTGGACGCGTAGTGGATGATCGCATCGGCACTCTGCCTGACGGCAGGCGGAACCGGGAGCACGGCTGCGGTTGCAGCCGGCTGGATGAAGAACTCGACGTCGGGTGCATGCGCGCGTTCGAGCACGTCGTCCTGGTAGGTGAAATGGGACAGCACGATCAGCACGGGCGCCTCACCGGATCACCGCGATCATCTCGCCCATCTTCACCACGGCGTCCTGCGGGCGCAGGATGCCTATCGTTCCGGCCCGGGGCGCCTCGATCTCGACGACCGCCTTGTCGGTCTCGATGTCGGCGATGTGCTCGCCGGCCGCGACCGGCTCGCCCTCGCGCTTGACCCAGCGGATCAGGCGCCCCTCGCTGACGGTGAGATCGCCCCACGGCATGGTCACCGGGTCGCCATCCGCCGGCAGCGGCGTCGCGGCGGACAACGCGCTGGAGACAGGGACGGCAGCAGGACGCGGTTGCGGCGGCGGAGGAGGGGCGGGTCGCGTCAGGCCCTCGCCGCGCCCGAGGCGGCGTGACGGCAGCGTATCGCCGGCGACCGTCCGGCGCGCCGCCGCCACGATGGCGTCGACATGCACAAGCATCGCGCGCTCCAGCGATGGCGCGAAGGGATGGCTCACGGGCTCGGTATGCAGGCGCTGCGGCGGGCCATCGAGGGCATCGAAGCACAGCTCGTTCATGGCCTGCGCCAGTTCGGCGCCGATGCCGCACATCGCATAGGCCTCGTCGACGACGAGCAGGCGGTGGGTCTTGCGTACGCTGTCGGCGACGGTGTCGACATCCAGCGGCTGGATGGTGCGCAGGTCGATGATCTCGGCCTCGATGCCGTCCTGCGCGAGCAGCTCGGCAGCCTCCAGCGCCTTCACCACCATCTGGCCGGCCGACGCGATGGTAAGGTCGCGCCCGGCGCGGGCAATCCGGGCGACGCCGAAGGGCACGTAGTGATCGCCGGTGGGCACCGGCCCGCGGCTGGCGAAAAGCGCCTTGGTCTCCAGCATCAGCACCGGGTCACGCGCATTGAGCGCGGTCTTCATCAGTCCCTTGGCATCCGCCGGGTTCGACGGCAGGCAGACGATCAATCCCGGAATATGCGCCCAGACAGGGTGATAGGTGCCGGAATGATGCGGTCCGGCCGAGCGCACCGCGCCGGAGCCAACGCGCACCACCATGGGCGCCTCCATCAGCCCGTTCGACATGTAGCGCAGCTTCGACGCCTGCAGGACAATCTGGCCGGCGGCCTCGAACAGGAAATCGGCGAACATCAGGTCGGCGATGCACCGCACGCCCGTGGCCGCGGCGCCCAGCGCGGCGCCGGTGAAGCCCAGTTCGGAGATCGGCGTGTCGACCATCCGGTCGGCACCGAATTCGACATACAGGTTCTTGGTGTGGGCAAAGGTCCCGCCGCGCTCGCCGGTGCCCTCGCCGAAATAGACGATGTTGCGGTTGCGGCGCATCTCCTCGGCGATGCCGTCACGCACGGCGTCGAGCCAGCCGAGTTCCGTGGTTTCGCCGGTCGCGGCCGCGGCCACCCGGGCCACGCCGGGGTCGAGGGGCTCGGCCGTGACGTGGAGGCGCACGGTCGCAGGATCGGGCTCGCGCGAAGCGCGGGCGAAGTCGATGGCCTTTGCGACCTCGATGTCGATGGCGGCGTAATTGGCCAAAGGGATTGCGGTGGTGAATGCCG
>JBMOJG010000520.1:0-3078 GCA_049316925.1 Alsobacter sp.
CGTCCGTGTCGTCGAAGCGAAGCACGAAGCGGCCGCCGCCGCGGCGGGCCAACAGCGCATTGAGCAGGGCCGTCCGGGCGTTGCCGATATGGATCCGCCCGGTCGGCGACGGGGCGAAGCGCACCACGGGGCCAGTCATGCCGCGCTTATGCCGGACCGGCCCGGAGCGTGCAACCTGGGTGCGTGTCCTCTTCCGATCCTACTCCCTTCAAGGGCCAGTCCGGACCTCGGCGTGACAGGTCTTGGCTGGCCGACGGAACGCTGCGGCCGGTCACTCAGCCATCAGAGTAAACCGCTTAGAAATTTGGGCTTTATTGGAACCTTCCCGTCCGGTCGACCGCCGGAATATGGCTTGTTGCAGCGTCCGAACAGCAGTCTAAAAGACGGGCTCGCCAACGGAGAACATCCGGCCCCGGTCCGATCCGCCGGACCTCCGCTGGCTGGCAGTCGTGGTTTGCGACAAAGTGTGACGTTCAGGAGTCGCCTGCAATGCCGTCCGTTCCTCTCCCGATCGACGCCACGACGGCCCGGGCCGTCGTGATTCATGCGGCGCTAGACCTGCGGGTCGAGGAGGTCGCCGTTGCCGCACCCGGACCGGGCGAGGTTGCCGTACGGATCGAGCGCGGCGGGATCTGCGGATCGGACCTGCATTACTTCAACCATGGCGGATTTGGCACGGTCCGGCTGCGTGAGCCGATGATCCTCGGTCATGAGATTGCCGGAAAGGTTGCGGCAATCGGCCCCGGCGTGACGCGGGTGCGGCCAGGCGAGACTGTCGCCGTCAATCCCAGCCGTCCCTGCGGCTCATGCCGTTTCTGCGGCGCCGGGGTGCACAATCACTGCCTCGACATGCGCTTTTACGGCTCCGCGATGCGCATGCCCCATGTCCATGGCGGCTTTCGCGACATGCTCGTGTGCTCGGATGCTCAGGCTGTGCCCGTGCCCGCACACGTGCCGGTGGCGATCGCCGCCTTCGCCGAACCCTTTGCCGTCTGTCTGCATGCGCTGCGCCGCGCCGGCCCGTTGACTGGCCGCCGTGTCCTGGTGACAGGGTGTGGACCCATCGGAGCGCTGGCGATCGTGGCTGCACGTCACGCCGGCGCCGGCGAGATTGTCGCCACGGATGTCACGCCCGGCGCGCTGGAGATGGCACGGCAGGTAGGCGCCGACCTGGCCTTCGATACAGCCGCAAACCCGGAGGCGCTGCGCCCCTATGAGGCCGCCAAGGGCTGGTTTGATATCGTTTTCGAATGCTCCGGCAACGCCCGGGCCCTGGCTGGGGCAATCGCCGTTGCGGCGCCCCGTGCCCGCATCGTCCAGCTCGGTCTGGGCGGCGACATGACACTGCCGATCAATGCCATCGTTGCCAAGGAGATCGAGCTCGTCGGCACCTTCCGGTTCGACGACGAGTTCGAGTGGGCCGTGGCCCTGCTGGCGTCAGGTCGGGTTGATGTTTCGCCCCTGCTCACCGCCACGATCCCCGTGGTTGATGCGGCGGAAGCCTTCCGGCTCGCGTCCGATCGGTCGCGCGCCATGAAGGTGCAGCTCGCCTTCGTCTGAGGAGATCTGGATGCGCGTTCTGGTCACGGGAGCCGCTGGCTTCATCGGCTTTCATGTGGCCCGCAGGCTTCTGGATGCGGGTCATACCGTGGCCGGCTTCGACGGCATGACCCACTACTATGATCCCGCCCTCAAGGATGCCCGCCTTGCCATGCTGATGGCCCGACCAGGGTTCAGCTTCCACCGGGCCATGCTGGAGGAGATGCCCGCGCTGGAAGCTGTCTTCGCCGAGACACGTCCCGAGGTTGTCGTTCACCTCGCTGCCCAGGCGGGCGTTCGCTACAGCCTCACAAACCCCCGCGCCTACATGACGTCGAATGTCGACGGCACTTTCAACCTGCTGGAAGCCTGCCGGATGCATCCGGTCCGCCATCTGCTCTCGGCGTCAACCAGTTCCGTCTATGGCGCCAACTCCGCCATGCCGTTTCGCGAAACCGACACCATTGCGCATCCGCTCACGCTCTACGCGGCCAGCAAGGCTGCCGGCGAGTCGATGGCACACGCCTATTCCCACCTATGGAATATCCCCACCACGGTGTTCAGGTTCTTCACTGTCTACGGCCCGTGGGGCCGCCCCGATATGGCACCCTTCAAGTTTACCCGGGCCATCGAGCGTGGCGAGCCGATCGACGTCCACAACATGGGCAAGATGGCGCGCGACTTCACCTATGTGGACGACCTCGTCGAAGCGATTCTGCGTCTGATCGACTGCGTGCCAGTCCCGCCTTTGGGCCGGGGACCAGCGGATTCCGTCGATTCCCTCAGTCCTGCTGCACCCTACCGGATCGTCAATATCGGGCTCGGGCAACCGGTGCGCCTGATGGACTTTATCGCCGCTCTGGAAGCTGCGCTCGGTCGCAAGGCCGTTTGCCACATGCTGCCGATGCAGGCTGGAGAGGTCGTTTCGACCTTCGCCAGCGCAGACCTGCTGGAGACGCTCACAGGCTACCGGCCGGCAACGCCCGTGTCCGAGGGCATTGGTCGGTTTGTGGCCTGGTACCGGGAGAGCCAGGCCGGCTGATGGACGGCGCGGCCCTCACCGCCGGGTCGCAGCCAGGCGCATATTGCCGTCAACCATGCTGGGCTGAACAGCCGGAGCGTGTTCTTGCTCTTCGGCAAGCAGAAGGAATGCCTGTTCAAGTCGGACTTAAACTAAATTATTAAATGTCAGTCCACGGGTTCGTCGCACAACGGCACCAACCGCATGGAGGCGAACCAAACGACGGTGCCGCTCCGCTCGGAGATCAAGAGCCGCAAGATCGGGGTGTTCACCGTCGCCCTGATGGTGCCGGACCTTGCCACCCAGTCGATGCTGCAGGCCTGCGCCACCGACGCCATCACTTCTATGCAGCGACAGACACCAGCGGCCTGACCAACGCCTTCAACCAGATCACCGCCTCGCTGGCACAGCCCTATGTGAGACGCTGAGCGCGGCTAGAGCATCTTCCAGGCAGCTTCGATCTTGATGGCCTCCGGACGCGAGACATACCGCGCCACGTACCACCCCCGCCGCACGCA
>JBMOJG010000521.1:0-3077 GCA_049316925.1 Alsobacter sp.
GGCGACCTTCTTGTTGTCGTCGCTGTAGGGCGCGCCACCCATCTGGCGGACGAGTACCTCGCGCCACCAATGGTAGTCCTGGCCCGGGAAGTCGAGGGTGATGCCCTCCGACAGGAGGTTTCCGGCGGCGTCGCGCTTGACCGTCTTCTTGGCGAAGTCGAGCAGCTCGTCATTGGTCTGCGGCGGCCTGTTCGGGTCGAGGCCTGCCTCCTGGAAGAGCTTCCTGTTGTAGAAGAGCGCCAGCGAACGCACCGCCGTCGGCAAGCCATAGTATTCGCCGTCGCGTTTCATGGCGGAGACGATCGGGTAGAACTCTTTTTCGATCATCGCGGGCGGGAAGGCGTCCTTCGGCAGCGGCTGCACGAACTTCGCGGCGACGAAGTTGTCGAGCCATCCGTAGAAGAGCTGGACGACGTCGGGGCCCTGGCCGGCGGGGAGAGCCGCGGCGATCTTGGTCTGGTAGTCGGCGTAGGGGAAGGTCGTGTGCTTGACCTTGATGTTCGGGTTGGCAGCCTCGAAGCGCTTGATCAGCTCGTTCATCGCCTTGATGCGAGCGTCGAATACGTACTGCCAGTACTCGATCTCCACCGTCTGCGCCTTGGCGCCCGAGATCGCCGCGATGGCGACCGTCAGACCCAGCAGCATTCCCCGGAAGCCACGCATGGCTTTCTCCCCCTTGTTTCGTGATTGCGTCTGCCCCTGCTTGGCGCGGGTTGCATGGTTCACAGGGGTGTGGCGCCCTGTCAACGCATGCCGGTGCTCCGCGTGGTGGCATTGCCGGGGTTTGGTCTGCTGCCGGTTTCGTGGACCCTGAGATTGGGTGTGTCTTGAAGCCGGAGGTGGCATCGGAACCACAGATGTTCCTGCCCGATCACGCAACGCGCCATTCCGGCTTCCTCTACTTGAAGATTACATCATTAAATCAGAGGGTTAGAATATCGTCCGGGACAATAAGCGCACAGGTCTCATTGATTGAGCGCAAGCCCGGCCGTGGAAAGACGGTCAGATCCTCCCGAAAAGCACATCGGGACGGGATGCCTGTGGCCGCGGTCGCGCTATTCTCTCAGCGCGCGTCCCGGGTGAAGCGCTGCAGTGAAGGGAGGCATTCGATGAAGTGGATCGAGACGTCGATCATGGCACGCCGTGGCGTGGCGCGTGGAGCGGTCGGCAGCACGCACAGGCTCACCGAGGAAAAGCAGGGGACTTTCCGCTACGTCTACGGGCCATACGTCGATCCTGTGCTGCGGATCCGGCCCGGCGACGTCGTCGAGACCGAGACGCTGGACGCCTTCGGCGGCGTCATCAAGACGGAGCAGGACCTGCCATCGAAGGTGCTCAACATGCCCTTCGTCAACCCGCAATGCGGTCCCATTGCGGTGGAGGGGGCCGAGAAGGGTGACGTTCTCGCGGTCCACATCCTCTCGATCCTCCCCCGCGGTCCGCAGCCCTGCGGGACGACCGCGCTGATCCCCGAATTCGGGGGGCTCGTAGCCACCTCCTCGACGGCGATGCTCAACGCGCCGCTGCCCGAGCGGGTGAAGAAGATGGAGGTCACCACGGCCGGCGTGAAGTTCTCCGATCGAGTGACCCTGCCCTACGAGCCCTTTATCGGCACGCTCGGCGTGAGCCCTGAGATCGAGGCGGTATCCTCGCTGCAGCCGGACTACTGGGGCGGCAACATGGACCTGCCCGACGTCGCGCCGGGCGCGGTCGTGTACTTCCCCGTGCAGCACAAGGATGCCTATCTGTATCTTGGCGACTGCCACGGCCGGCAAGGCGATGGCGAACTCTGCGGCGTGGCGGTCGAGATGAACGCGATCGCGACCGTTCAGGTCGATCTGATCAAGGGCTGGAGCATTCCGGGAGTGAGGCTTGAAACGGCCGACTTCATCATGAGCGTGGGAAGCGCCAGGCCGATGGAAGACGCTGCCCGGATGGCCTATCGGGATCTCATCCGCTGGCTCGTCTCGGACTACGGCTTCGAGGAATCGGAGGCCTACTTCCTGTGCACGCAGGCAGGGCGGGTGCGGGTCGGCAACATGGTCGATCCCAAATACACGCTGGGCGCCTCGATGCTGAAAACCTACATCGCCTGAACCGCGGCGCATTGCTGCTCCACTGTTATTCGAAAGGACGACCCAATGGATCTGGGACTCAAGGGACTTCGTGCCATCGTCACCGGCGGCTCGAAGGGCATCGGCCGGCGCTGCGCCGACATCCTGGCCGACGAAGGCGCCCACGTCGCCATCTGCGCGCGCAATGCGACCGAGGTCGAGGCGACGGTTGCCGTCCTGAAGGCGACGGGCGTGACGGCCTACGGTGAGGCGGTGGACGTCGCAGACAAGGCGGCGCTCGAAGCGTGGGTGGCCAACGCCGCCAAGGCGCTCGGCGGGATCGACATTGTCGTGGCCAATGTGTCGGCGCTGGCCGTCGCCGACGACGAGGAGGCGTGGAAGCAGGGCTTCAACGTCGACATGATGCACACCGTGCGGACGGTCAACGCCGCCCTGCCGAGTCTGGAGGCATCGAAGGCGCCCTCCATCTGCGTCATTTCCAGCGTGTCCGGCCGCGAGGTGGACTTTACAGGCCCGGCCTACGGGGCCTTCAAGGCGGCGCTGGTGCACTATGCGCAGGGGCTTGCCTACAAGCTCGCGCCCAAGATGATCCGCGTGAATTCGGTGTCCCCCGGCAACACCTATTTCGATGGCGGCATCTGGCAGCACATCGAGAACAATATCCCGGACCTGTTCAAGACGGCGCTCGACCTCAACCCGACCGGCCGCATGGCGACCGCCGAGGAGATCGCGCGTGGCGTCGTGTTCCTGTCGAGCCCTGCATCGTCCTTCACCACTGGGACGAACCTCGTCATCGACGGGGCCTTGACCAAGGGCGTGCAACTCTGACGCGTCTCTCGGGGGCGGGTCTACCTCCGCTCCCGTACGACCGGGCACGGCCATCCAGACCTGGCAGTGCTCCTTTTCCGCTCGGATACCTCGGGACGGAACACGGACGAAATGAGACCGGCGCGCCCGCGCGGTTGCGGTTGCACGCGTCTTCAGGCTCCTCCGACGGCGCTG
>JBMOJG010000522.1:0-3069 GCA_049316925.1 Alsobacter sp.
AGGTCACCGGCGCGCGGCCGACAGGCTGGTACACCGGCCGGTGCTCGATGAACACGCAGCGGCTCATCGCCGACGAGGGGGGCTTTCTGTATTCGTCAGATAGCTATGCGGACGAGCTGCCCTACTGGATCCCCGCGGCACACGGGCCGCATCTGGTGATCCCGTACACGCTCGATGCCAACGACATGCGGTTTGCGACGCCGCAGGGCTTCAACACAGGCGAGCAGTTCCTGGCCTATCTGAAGGACAGTTTCGACCTGCTCTATCGTGAGGGCAGCGACGGCGCCCCGAAGATGATGAATGTCGGCCTGCACTGCCGGCTCGTCGGACGGCCTGGCAGGGCTGCGGCGCTCGAACGTTTCCTGGATTACGTGCAGTCCCACGACCAGGTCTGGGTGTCGCGCCGGATCGACGTGGCGCGGCACTGGCACGCGGAGCATCCGGCGTCCTGAGTCGTCCTCCGGTACGCCCGCATTCGCGGATCGCGACGCTCAATGCAACTTGAGACGCGGGCGGACGACCTGGTTGACATGGCCGACAAGGATCAGCGCCACGCCCTTGAGCCACCCGTGGATGCCGATGAGATGCATGCGGTACAGCGAAAGGTAGACCATGCGGGCGAGCCTTCCTTCCACGGCCATGCGCCCGCCCACGAGGTTGCCCATGAGGCTGCCGACCGTTGAGAACCGGCTCAGCGAGACCAGCGAGCCGTGGTCCCGGTAGACGAACGACCTCAGGGGCTTCCCGGCAATCAGGTGGAGGATGTTGCAATAGGCCGTCCAGGCCATCTGGTGCGCGGCCTGGGCCCTCGGGGGAACCGGTCGCTCGCTGCCGTCGAGCTTGAAGAAGCAACAATCGCCGATCGCCAGAACGCGGTCGTCCCGCGTGGTCTGGAGGGTCGGCTGCACCACCAGCTGGTTGTTCCGGGTCGTTTCCAGGCCGCCGATCTCGCACAGGACATCGGGGCCGCGCACCCCGGCCGCCCAGACCTTGAGGTCCGCCGCGATGAACTCGCCCGCTTTGGTCGCCATGCCGGTCGGCGTCGCCTCGGTGATGGTGGTGTTGACCAGGACGCGCACGCCGAGGGCCTCCAGCTCCGCGTGAGCGGCCTTGCCCAGGTGCTCGGGCAGGGCTGGGAGGATGCGAGGACCGGCCTCCACCAGCGTCACGCGCAAGCGGGTCTCATCGAACACCTCAAGCCCATAGTGCCGGAGCGCGGACGCCGCGTTGTAGAGTTCGGCGGCAAGCTCGACCCCGGTGGCGCCGCCGCCCACGATCGCGATGTTGACGAAGGACTCTGCGTCGGGGGCGTCGGTCATTGTCCGGGACACACGCAGGCACTGGTTCAGGAGTTTCTGGCGGAACCGGTCAGCTTGTTCGCGATCCTCCAGGAAGAGGCAGTGCTCCCGTACCCCCGGCGTGCCGAAATCGTTGGAGACTGCGCCGATCGCAAGCACCAGGTAGTCATAGCGGATCCGGTGGCGGCCAATGATTTCTGACCCATCCTCGTCCAGAATCGGAGCGACAACGACCTGTCGTGCTTCGCGGTCGATGCCCTCGAGGCTTCCGAGGAAGTAGCGATATGACCAGCGATGGCCGTGGCTTCGATAGCCGACTTCGTCGAGATTGGCGTCCAGCGATCCGGCCGCAACCTCGTGCAGCAGGGGCTTCCAGATGTGGGTCCTGTTCCGCTCGATCAGGATCACGTCATAGGCGACGCGACCCAGCTTCGCCCCAAGCCGGCGAACAAGCTCAAGCCCGCCGGCGCCGCCGCCCACAACCACGATCTGCGTTTTCATGTCATGAAGACCCGGTGATCAAGGGGTGACTACGTGCCGCATCCATGGCTGGATTTACGGCCGTGGCGACTATCGCGAAGCCCGAGCCGCTGGCCGTCGCCGGTGGCATGCCTTTCGTAACACCCTGTGCGCCAGCGCACATCAGCCAACTGGCGGCTCGGCCATTGTGGGGCTGTGTTCGGCAGGAGCTGCCACCATGCGTGCGCTGATCGTCGTCCTTGTGTCGTGCCTCGGGCTCGGTGTCGTGCCGGCGCTCGGGCAAGATGGGAAAGAGGCCCTGCTCGGAGCCCGGACGGTCACCGAAGCGGTGGTTGCTCCCTGGTCCGGCGATGCCGGGGAGGGCTCGGCCCTCCAGGCGTCACGGCTCCTCAACAGTGTCGTGGTGTTCGGCCCGCGGGTGATCACGGCGCGGGATCCGCAGCTGACCTGTGGCGGCGTGCGCTACGAGGCGACCCGCCTGCCACCGAATTCGCTGTTCCAGAGCGCCCTGCCGGACTTCGCCCGGGATGCGACCCTGCGCAGCCTCGGCCTGCCCGAGGGCGAGGTGGCGGGTGTCGATGTCGGCTGCTCGACCGGCCTCTACTCTTACCACTTCAAGGACCCGCTGACGGTCCTGCTGGGCTTCAGCAACCGGATCTATGTGTTGCGGCGCAAGTCGACCCGCAGCGCCTCGCGCTAAGGCCTGCGGGGACCCGCGCAGCTTGCCGCGGACCGGTCACTCCGCCTTCCAGGGGAAGGTCCAGGTCTCGGTCAGGGCGCGGTTGCCGGCCTTGAGGAAGGCGCGGAGATCGGCCGACTGGCCCTTGTCCAGCTGGATGTCGATCCCGGCGCGGAAGCCCTCGGTCTTCGGGTTGGGAACGAGGAATGTCCGGGTGATCCGGCCGGCCGAGGTGGAGGGCACGATCTGCACCTTCTCCGGATCGGACAGGAAATAGGCGAGGTCGCCGCCGGCAAAATCGATGATGAAGCGGCGGGATCCCGGCGCCGCGGGCTCGGACGAGCCAAGGGCGCGCGGCTGGGTCTGCCAGGTGTTGTGGGCGGCGCCGCCCGGATGCAGCTTGTAGTCATCGGACGTCGTGGTTATGCGATAGCCCCAGCTCGGCGACTGGCCGGGTTCGGGCGCAACCTTGGGCGTCCAGTAGGCGACGATGTTGTCGTTGGTCTCGTCGGAGGTCGGGATCTCGACAAGCTCGATCGAGCCTTCGCCCCACTGGCCGCGCGGCTCGACCCAGTAGCTCGGCCGCAGCTCATAGCTGAGATCGATGTCCTG
>JBMOJG010000523.1:0-3068 GCA_049316925.1 Alsobacter sp.
AGCCCAGCGCCTCGGCGCGGAAGTCGTTCTCGCGGATGGCCTGCAGCACGCGGCCAAAGGGTGAGTTGACGACACGCAGCAGCAGCAGGAACAGCACCAGCGCGGCCACGAAGACTAGATAATAGGCGAGGATCCGCCCGGTGATGTCGACACCCAGGACCGGTTCGGCCAGGAGTCGTGTGCCCGGGCGCAGGATCTCGGGCACGCGGAAGCTGCGGCCATCCTCGCCGCCGGTGATGTCGGAGAGCTGCGAGGCCAGCACGGCGAAGGCGGACGCCACCGCCAGCGTGATCATGGCGTAGAAGATCGCCCGCACCCGCAGTGAGAACAGGCCGATCACGAGCGCAAGCGCCACGCCGAGCAGCAGCGCCAGCAGCCAGCCCGCCAGCGCGGCCGGCCAGGTCGCGCCCCAGGCGTTGAGCGCCAGGCCGACGCCGTAGCCGCCGATGCCGAAGAACATCGTATGGGCAAAGGAGACGATGCCGGTGTAGCCGATCAGCAGGTCGTAGCTCGCCACCAGCACGATGAAGACGCAGATCTTGGCGGCCGTGTTGATCGGCTGCGCGCCGCCGAACAGGAAGGGTGCGAAGGCGAGGCCGAACAGGATGGCGAGCAGCAGGGCCGTCAGCAGCGGGCTGCGCGGCCGGTCGCCGGAGAGCATTCGGTCCAGCATCGGCGTCACCGCTTCGCCACGGGCCAGAGGCCGTTGGGGCGCATCATCAGCACGGCCACCATCAAGACGATGTTCGAGACGAGGGCAAATTTCGGCGCCAGGTAGCCGGTGTAGTTGGCTGTCAGCGCCACCAGCAGCGCGCCGATGAAGCAGCCGCCGACCGATCCCAGCCCGCCGATGATGATGACGATGAACACCAGCACCATCACCTCGGCACCGATATCGGCCGTCAGGGTCTCGCGGTAGAGTGCCCAGAGCGTGCCGCCGAGGCCGGCGAGTGCCGAGCCGGCGACGAACACGGCGACGAACAGGCGGCGGATGCGGTAGCCCAGCGCCTCGACCATCTCGCCATTCTCGACGCCGGCGCGGATCAGCAGGCCGAGCCGGGTGCGGTTGAGCACCAGCAGCATGGCGGCGAGCACGGAGAGACCGACGACGACCGCCAGCAGGCGGAATTTCTCGACGGCGATGTCGCCGAACAGCACCGCGCCGCGCAGCCCGGCCGGCAGCGGCATCGGTTTCTGATCAGCGCCCCAGACGACGCGGATGAGCTGCTCGGCGACGATGAGCCCACCCATGGTGATGAGGATCTGCTTCAGGTGCTGGCCATAGACGGGCCGGACGATGACGCGCTCGAAGGCGAGGCCCAGCACGCCCGTCACCGCCATGGCAGCCAGCGCCGCGACCAGCAGGGCGGCGAGGTTCCAGCCCAGCGCGTCCGTCTGCACCCAGCCGGCGAGCGGGCCCAGCGCCGACAGCGCCACATAGGCGCCGACCGCGATGAAGGCGCCGTGGCCAAAATTGAGCACGTCCATCAGGCCGAAGATCAGGGTCAGCCCGCTGGCGATGACGAAGATCATCATGCCCATGGCCAGCCCCGCGACCGTCAGCGTGATCCAGCTGCTGGTGCTGCCGACAAGCGGTAGCGCCACGAGCGCGAGCAGCGGCACGAGGATGAGCGGCACGGCGTCGAAACGGCAGCCGGTGACGGTGGCGGTGACGGGAGCCGGCGGGGCCACAGGAGGCGCTGTCTTGGTCACGCGTGCGACTCCAGGCTGAGGCCGAGCAGGCGGCCCTGCAGCGCGACATCGGCGGCGAGTGCCGCCATCGGGCCGGCGTGGACGATGCGGCCGTCGTCCATCACGACGGCATGGTCACCCAGCGCCGAGGCGAAGCGGACATTCTGCTCGACCAGCAGGATGGTGGTGTCGGAGCGCTTCAGCTCGCGGAACGCCCGGATCATGTTCTCGATGATGGCGGGCGCGATGCCCTTGGTCGGCTCGTCGACGAGAATCAGGCGACGCGGCTCCACAACCGCGCGGGCGATTGACAGCATCTGCTTCTGTCCGCCTGACAGGACGCCCGCGGGCTGCTGCCAGAAGGTCTTGAGCGCCGGGAAGAAACCGAAGATCCAGTCCAGGCGGCCGGTTTCGGGCGGGCCGGAGCGCGCGGCCAGCAGCATGTTCTCGCGCACCGTCAGGTCGGCGAAGATGCCCATCGTCTCGGGCACATAGGCGATGCCGGCGCGGGCAATGTCGGGGGTTGCGAGGCTGCCGATGGGTCTGCCGTCGAAGGCCAGCGTCCCGGCCGAGGCCCGCCACAGGCCCATGATGGTGCGCAGCGTCGTGGTCTTGCCGGCGCCGTTGCGCCCCAGCAGCACCGTGATGCCGCCGGCCGGGACGGCGAAGTCGACGCCCTGCAGGATGTGGTAGCGGCCGATATGGGTGTGCACGCCAGACAGCGTCAGCAGCGGCTCAGCCATGGGCTGCCTCCACCGGCGCGGCGACGCCCAGATAGGCCTCCTGGACGATGGGCGAGGCAATCACTTCGGCCGGCTCGCCATCGGCCACCAGCCGGCCGTTGTGCAGCACGACGATGCGGTCGGCGAGGCTGCGGACGACATCCATCTTGTGCTCGACCAGCAGGATGGTGCGGTCGCCGCGGGCCTTCAGCCGGCGGATCAGGTCGAGCACGACCGGCACCTCGTCCACCGACATGCCGGCCGTCGGCTCGTCGAACATCATCACGTGCGGCTCCAGCGCCATCATCACGGCGACCTCGAGCTTGCGCTGGTCGCCATGCGGCAGGGTCGCGGCCGTGGCGCCGCTGACCGGCGCCAGCGCAACCTCCTCGAGGATCTGCTCGGCCCGGTCGATCCAGTCTGTCCGTCGTCGCCACTGCGACCAGAGGTTGCCGCCACCGCCGGCCTGCGCCTGCACGGCGAGGCGGACATTCTCTTGCACGCTCAGGCCGGGAAACAGGTTGGTGAGCTGGAAGGCGCGTCCCATTCCGCGGCGCGTGCGGGCCGCCGGTCCAAGGCCGGTGACATCGGAGCCATCCAGCAGGACGCGGCCGGCGGAGGCCCGGAGCTGGCCGGAGACGAGGTTGAAATAGG
>JBMOJG010000524.1:0-3066 GCA_049316925.1 Alsobacter sp.
CACCGCGGCGCCGGGCTCAGGATTGACAATGGTGCCGCGTGGTGCGTTCACGGTCACGTTGGCGAACAGACCATGGTTGAGCGGCACGGTCTTGTCGTGGCTATAGATGAAATGCATCAGCTTGAGCGTCAACCAGACATGTCTGTGTCCGCCCGTGGGGATATTGTAGGCTGCGAGCACCTGTGGATCCGACCCGGCGAAATCGAGATGGATGTGCCCATCTTTTACAACCATCCGGCAACGGACGCGCACGGGCACTTTTGAATTGAAATCATCGTCGAGAAAGTCGGAGAAAACATACTCCCCGTCGGGCAACTGCTTCTGTACGGCGAGTGCCTTGGTGCCAGCGAGTTCGACAAGATCGTCCTGAGCGTCCATGAAGGTCTCAAGGCCGTGTTGGGCGATCAGCCCGAGCACGCGCTTTTCACCCACGAGGAGAGCAGCAAGCATCGCCTTGATGTCACCGAGATTAACTTCAGGCGTACGGCAATTTGCCTTGTAGAGTGTGAGAAAATCCTCGTTCATCACGCCAGCCTTGACGAGCTTCACCGGTGGGATCTGGAACCCTTCCTGATAGAGGTCGGAGAAGCGAGGGGATATCGATGACGGCACGCCGCCGCCGATATCAGCCGAATGAATGAAGTCCCAAGCATAGGCGACGATCTCGCCTTCGAAGAAGATCGGTCGGATGAGATGCAAATCCGGCATATGCGTGGCCAACCCCTCGCTCTCGAAAGGGTGGTTAGTGAGCACGACATCGCCTGGTTCAAGATGGGGGATGCGCTTCATGGTCGGCCCGACATCGCTGTCGAGGAAACCCGAGACGCCCAGCACCTTCGGATAGGCAAAGAATCGGCCGCCCCGCGCAGCAAGCGCGCAGCCATAGTCGCCAGCTTCCTTGACATAGGTCGTTCGCGCTGTGCGCTGGAGCGTGATCGCCATCTCCTCGGCGATCGCCGTGACCTTGTGAAAGAAGATTTCGACAAGAACCGGGTCGAGCTTCATGCCCCAACCTCGCGCGTTAGGTGAAGGGCGCCGAGCCGGTCGGCGCGTGCCTGCCAGCCAGGCAGAATGAAGGTCGTCGTATCCAGTTGCTCGACAATCGCCGGGCCGTGGATCAAGGCGCCAGCGCCCAACTCCGTGCGCTGAAAGACTGCTGCGGAGATCCGGTGACCGTCATGCCAGAGAGGTCGAGACCGTTGCGGCTTCGGCTGGCCAGGAGCCGCCTGCGGCAGTTCGACAGGTGGCACCTTGCCTACGACACCGAGCCGGGCGGTAGCAGTCTCGACCGGCACCGCCAGGTCGCGAAAGCCGTAGAGACGGTCATGCTCGGCATGGAAGAGGTCGCATACCTGCCTGGCTGACAGCCCGTCCCGCTCGCCCGGCGGGATCCCAACAGCTAGTTCGTAGGCTTGCCCCTGATAGCGCAGGCTGAAGGAAACCAGCATTTCGTGCTCGCCGACGATCTCGCCTTCGCTCGCGACCCAGGCGCGCGCCTCCTTTTCGAGCCCGTCGATCACCGCGACGATGTCTGCCCAACCATCTTCACGGCCGGCAGCCGGACCAACTGGGCGCCGGATCGTGCGGATGTAGTCGCGCCGCACGTCAGCGAGGATGGCGCCGAGCGCACAGAAGGTACCCGGCGCAGTTGGCACGATGACCGATGTCAACCCCGCTTCGGCAGCGAGCAGGTTGGCATGCGTCGGCCCGGCGCCGCCATAGGCAACCAGGGCAAACTCGCGGGGATCAACACCAGCGGTCGCTAGCAATTTGGTGATCTCGGTGCCCATCTTGGCGGAGGCCACGCGCAAGGCGGCTTCGGCTGCTGCCACGGCACGGTTCTCTCCGGTGAGCCCTAGCCTTTCGGCTATCCCATCAAGCGCCCGCACGGCTGCCGCCGTATCAAGCTGCATCCTGCCGCCTAGGAATGTCGTGGGATCGAGGATGCCGAGAATAACGTAGCAATCGGTTATGGTCGCTTCCTTGCCCCCACGGCCATAGCAAACCGGGCCAGGGTCAGCGCCAGCAGAGAGCGGCCCGATCTTGAGCAGGCCTTGCTTGTCGACCCAGACGATCGAGCCGCCGCCGGCGCCAATCGCACCGACGTTCACCACTGGCATGATCAGCGGAAAGTCGCCGACGAAAGTCGCGGTCGTGAATTCGGGCTCGCCACTCTGGCAAACGGAAATATCCGCCGACGTGCCACCCATATCGAAGGTGATGAGTCTTGTCTGGTCATTCGCCCGTCCCAGCCGTGTTGAGGCGACGACTCCAGAGGCTGGACCAGAGAGAACGGTATCTATCGGACGA
Source organism: Alsobacter sp. (assembly GCA_049316925.1). Classification (GTDB taxonomy): domain Bacteria; phylum Pseudomonadota; class Alphaproteobacteria; order Rhizobiales; family Beijerinckiaceae; genus Alsobacter. Next base: position 2,311 of record JBMOJG010000524.1, read on the forward strand.
GCACGGGCAGTCTCGAGGCTCAGGCTGCCTCCATTGTTGGCAGTGATGTAGACCGGAGCGGTCACCCCAAGCCCATCAAGTCTGGCCTTGAGTTTTATGAAATAGCTGGTCATCAACGGATGAATATAGGCGTTGAGCCCGGCGACCAGCCCGCGTTCGTATTCGCGCACCTCCGGCCAGATCAGTCCGGACTCACTCACCAACACGCCGGGCAATCGCGCGCGCAATGCGGATCCAAGCTCAGCCTCAAGCGATGCATCGCGATACGAATTGAGCAGCAGGATGGCTACTGCCTCGACCTTCTCGGCGCGCAGCTTCTCCGCCAAAGCCTCCACTTCAACGGAGTCGAGCGGCGCGAGGATCGAGCCGTTCGAACGCATGCGGGCTGAAACCTCGAACATCAGGTCGCGCGGAACAAGCGGGACTTCGCGTGGTTCAGTGAAATCATACGATGATGGCAAGCGAAGCCGCGCCAGTTCGAGCAGATCCCGATTGCCCTTCGAGACTACCATTGCCATTCGCGCGCCGCGCCGCTGGATGATGGCATTGAGCCCGATCGTTGTCCCATGAACGATGAGTTCGACCTCGCTCGGCTGCATTGCGTATCGCGCAAGCACCGCACCGATGCCGGCTTCAACGGCCGCAGACGGATCTTTTGGAACACTTGGCTCCTTGTGAAAATGCAAGGTCGCGCTGTTCATATCGGCCAGCACGAAGTCGGTGAATGTTCCGCCGACATCAATGCCAATTCTGTAG
>JBMOJG010000525.1:0-3062 GCA_049316925.1 Alsobacter sp.
GAGCGCTTCTGCCGCATGTGGGAGTTCTATCTCGCCGCCGTCGAGCTTGGCTTCCTCAACGGCTCCAACATGGTGTTCCAGATCGTCGTGGCGAACACCCGCGACGCCATGCCGATCTGCCGCGACTTCATGACCCCCGCTCCCGGGAGCGTCCGCGTCACCGCGACCGGCGACATGCCAAGCCAACCCTGACATCCAGCCAGCGCTGGCATCTTGCCCCGGAAGGCCGCCTGTGCGTTAGTGCGCGCCATTCCGCCCCGGGGCACCAGAAATCGAGGATCACGATGCAGGATGCCCGGGTTGACGCCATCCTCGACGTGATCGCGCAGAGTGCCTCGCTGGACCGGGCCCGCCTGGTGCCGGACGTCACGCTCGACGAGCTCGGCGTCACCTCACTGACGCTGATCGAGACCGTTTTCGAGATCGAATCGCGCTTCGACGTCGAAATCTCGGTGGACGGCGTGCTGATGAAGCCCGAGGTCACCCTGCGCGACCTGCTGGCGCGCATCATCGCCGCCATTGACGCCAAGGCCGGCGGCTCCGCCGCCAGCCCGGCCACCGGCGCTTGATGCGCCGGGTCGCCATCACCGGCCTCGGGGCAATCTCCGCGGTCGGCGCCAGCATCGACGAACATCGCGACGCGATCCGCACCGGCCGTGTCGGCATCACGCCCGCCGAGGCGCAGCCGCCCGCGACCCGCAGCGGCTCGCCCTTCGCCGCCATCCCCGACTTCCGCCCCGAGGATCATTTCGGCAGCAAGGCCATCGCCATGATGGACCGGGCCTCGCAGCTCGCCGTCGTGGCCGCCCGCCAGGCACTGGCGCAGGCCGGCGACGTGCTTGATCCGGCCGCGCCCATGCGCGCCGGGGTGATGTTCGGCGCCGCGCTGGGCTACGGCTCGATCGAGGAGGGCTACCGGCGCATGTATGGCGAGGGCAACCCGCGCGTGCACCCCTTCCTGGTGCCACGCGCCATGCCGAGCGCCCCGGCCAGCCAGGTCTGCATGGATGCGCAGATCCGCGGCCCGTCCTTCAACATCGCCTCCGCCTGCGCGTCGGCCACCCACGCCATCGGCGTCGGCTTCCAGATGATCCGTGGCGGCATGCTCGACGTCTGCGTCGCCGGCGGCTGCGAGGCGCCGCTGACGCTCGGCTTCATGCGCAGCTGGGATGCGCTGCGCGTCGTCGCCCGCGACACCTGCCGGCCGTTCTCGCGCAACCGCAGCGGGCTGGTGCTCGGCGAGGCCGCCGGCGCCGTGGTGCTGGAGGACATGGACCGGGCTAAAGCCCGTGGTGCCACGATCCTCGGCGAGGTCATCGGCTTCGGCATGAGCTCGGATGCCGGCGACATCACCGCGTCCGATCCCCAGGGCGGCCTGCGGGCGATCCAGGCGGCGCTGGCCGACGCCGGCATCGACGCTGACCGGATCGACTATGTGCAGGCCCACGGCACCGGCACTGTGCTGAACGATCGCAACGAGGTGCAGGCCCTGCGCGCCGCCTTCGGTGAGCGCCTGCCGCGGCTGCCGATCTCGTCCGGCAAGGCGATGCTCGGCCACACGCTGTGCGCGTCCGGCGCGATGGGCGTCGTCTTCACGACCCTCGCTCTTCTCGACGGCCTGCTGCCGCCGACCATGAGCCACACCGAGGACGACCCGGAGCTCGGCATCGACTGCGTCCCCAACGCCGCCCGTCCGGCGGCGCTGGCCACGGCGATGACCAACTCCTTCGCGTTCGGCGGCCTCAACGCCGTGCTGGTGCAGGCGCGCTGACTGGCCAACGCAGGAGCGTTGCCACACGCGAGGACCGCAAGACTGCGAAAGTCCTTACTGCGAAAGTCCTTCAGGCAGCAAAAAGCCCCGGACACGGCCTGTTCGGCAGCATCCGGGGCTTTGAAAATGGTGGGCGCGACAGGGATCGAACCTGTGACCCCTACGATGTCAACGTAGTGCTCTCCCGCTGAGCTACGCGCCCGGGGACCGGCGAACCGGTCCAAGGTCGGCGGGATATACCGGGTCGATCCGGTGAACGCAAGCCGCGTCAGGCGGCCTGCAGCAGCTTCTGCACCTCGTTGACGAGGTCGCGCAGGTGGAACGGCTTGGACAGGACCTTGGCGTCCTTGGGAGCCTGCGAGTCCGGGTTGAGCGCCACCGCCGCAAAGCCTGTGATGAACATCACCTTGATGTCGGGATCGAGCTCGGTGGCCCGCCGGGCCAGTTCGATTCCGTCCATCTCCGGCATCACGATGTCGGTCAGGAGCAGCTCGAACGGTTCCTCGCGGAGCCGGTTGTAGGCTGACAGGCCATTGTCGAACGATGCCACCTGGTAGCCGGCATTTTCCAGCGCCTTCACGAGGAAGCGCCGCATGTCGTTGTCGTCTTCGGCAAGAAGGATGCGAGTGGTGGAATCGGTCTCGGGAACCATGGTCAACTCCGGGTCTTCTCGGACATCAAGCGCGCGTCAGGTAAAGATCGGGTGAAGGCGTTAACCGTCCCGAACGTGGACACGTCGGTCCTGTGCAGGCAGACTTCGGACCAGCGACTCTCGCCCCACACTGGGACGACCACACGCATGGCTGCCGAGTTTGAACTTCCGTTCGAGATCCGTGAGCCAGACCGGCTCACGACGCCGCTCGTGTTCAACTCTCCGCATTCGGGACGCACCTATCCGCGCCGGTTCCTCGACGCCTCGCGCCTCGATGCCCAGGCGCTGCGACGCTCCGAGGACAGCTTTGTCGACGACCTCTTCGCCGGCGTCGTCGACCGCGGCGCACCCCTGCTCCTCGCGCATTTTCCCCGCGCCTACTGCGACGTCAACCGCGAGCCCTACGAACTCGATCCGCGGATGTTCGAGGGCCGCCTGCCCGCCTTCGCCAACACCCGCTCGATGCGGGTCGCCGGCGGGCTGGGAACCATCGCACGGGTGGTCGGCGAGGCACAGGAGATCTATGCCCGGCGCCTTCCCGTTGCCGAAGCTCTCGACCGGATCGAGACGCTCTACAAGCCCTATCATCTCACCCTCGAGCAGATGCTGCGCCGGACCCGACGGCTGTTTGGCATGACC
>JBMOJG010000526.1:0-3050 GCA_049316925.1 Alsobacter sp.
ACAGGGCCCGGTCCGCCCCGGTCATCCAGACCTGACCGCCGAGATCCGCCAGAACGCCATAGAGGGCCGCCCGGCGCCTGGGATCGAGATGGGCAGCGACCTCGTCGAGCAGCACCATCGGCACGATGCCCGTCATGGCCGCCACCAGCCGGGCGTGGGCCAGCACGAGGCCGATCAGCAGCGCCTTCTGCTCGCCTGTCGATGCCGAGGCTGCCGCCACGTCCTTGGGACCGTGGCGGACGGCGAGATCGGCTGCCTGCGGGCCCACGAGGGTCCGGCCCGCCGCGCGGTCGCGGGCGCGACCCTCGCGCAGCCAGCCGCGGTAGAGATCCTCGACATCCAGCGCCGGGCGACGGGCGAGTTCGGCCTCCAGCGGCCCGGACAGCTCCAGCGCCGCCCAGGGGAAAGGCGACGTGTCGTCCCGCCCGGAGGCGACCAGCGCGGCGAGGCGCTCGACCGTCTCGCGGCGGGCCGCCGACACGGCGACGCCGGTCTCGGCCACCTCGCGCTCGACCGCATCCAGCCAGCTCGGGTCGGGGCGCTCGGCCTCGAGCAGCCGGTTGCGCGAGCGCAACGCGCGATCGAGCGCGTTGACGCGGGAGCCGTGGCCGGAATCGACGGCCAGCACCAGCCTGTCGAGAAAGCGGCGGCGGTCGCCGGCCGCACCTGTGAACAGGCCGTCGAGCGCCGGCGTCAGCCAGACGATGCGGCAGTGCTCGGCAAAGGCGGTGGCGGATGACACCGCTGCCCCGTCGATCCGGCACAGCCGGCCAAGCCCGCCGGCGTCAGTCGCTTCCACGCCGAGGCCGAGCCGGTACTCCGACGCGCCGGACACGATCCGGAGCGAGGCCTGGAAGGTGCCTGACCCTCCCGCCCGCGCCATCTCCGCCAGCTCCGCCCGGCGCAGACCGCGGCCGGCGGCAAACAGCGACATCGCTTCGAGAAGATTGGTCTTGCCCGCACCATTCTCGCCCGACAACGCGACCATGCCGGCGTCGATCCCGAGGTCGAGCGCCGCATAGGATCGAAAATTCTGCAGGATCAGGCGCGTGATCCGTGGCGCGGGCGGCCCGGTCACGGGCAGCCGCGGGACGACTCCCCGCGCGTGGCCGGCACGCCGGTCACACCCGCATCGGCATCAGGACGTAGAGCGCGCTGGCGCCCTCGCGGTCCTGCACGAGCGTCGGCGAGCCGGGATCCGCCAGCTTGAACAAAGCCGTGTCGCCGTCGAGCTGGCCTGCAATGTCCAGCAGGTAGCGGGCGTTGAAGCCGATATCGAGGGGGCCGGAGTCATAGTCCACCTCCAGCTCCTCGACGGCCGAGCCGGAATCCGGATTGGTCACCGACAGGATCAGGCGCCGGTCGGCCAGCGACAGCTTCACGGCGCGACCGCGCTCCGACGAGATCGTCGACACACGGTCGACCGCGGCGGCGAACTCGGCCTTGTCGACAATCAGGGGCTTGTCGTTGCCGGTGGGGATGACGCGCTGATAGTCGGGGAACGTGCCGTCGATCAGCTTGGAGGTGAGCACCACCGCGCCCAGCGTCAGGCGGATCTTGGTCGGCGACAGCTCGACATCGACCTCGTCGCCGGCGTCATCGACCAGCTTGATGATTTCGGCGACGGCCTTGCGCGGCACGATCACGCCAGGCATCCCCGAACAGCCGGCCGGCGCAGGCGTCTCGACCCGCGCCAGGCGGTGCCCGTCCGTGGCAACCGCGCGCAGCACGTTCTTCCCCGACGACTCGATGGCGTGCAGATAGATGCCGTTGAGGTAGTAGCGCGTCTCCTCGGTGGAGATCGCGAACCGGGTCTTCTCGATCAGCCGCTTGAGCTCACCCGACGCCACCGTGAAGCGGGTCGGCAGGTCGCCGGCGGCAAGGTCGGGAAAATCCGTCTCCGGCAGCGCCTGCAGGTTGAAACGGGAGCGGCCGGAGCGGATCACCACCTGGCCGACATCGCCCGTGGTCTCCAGTGACACCTGCGAGCCATCGGGCAGCTTGCGGATGATGTCATAGAGAACATGCGCCGGCACCGTGATGGCGCCCGGCTGGCCGACATCGGCGGCCAGCGTCTCGGTGACCTCGAGATCGAGATCGGTGGCCCGCAGCGCCAGCAGCCCCGCCTCGGCGCGCAGCAGCACGTTGGAAAGGATCGGGATGGTGTTGCGGCGCTCGACGACGCGATGGACATGGCCCAGCGACTTCAGGAGCGCGACCCGTTCGACCGTGACCTTCATGCCAGACCTTCGCAGCTGTGTTCGTGGCCCACGGCGGCGGCACAGGCCACCCCCGCGGGGCGAGCACATTGGCAAGTCACCTTGGAAACCGCAAGCCCGCGGGTCCTCCCCGGGGCTCTGGCTGCGGGGTTTTGGACAGGTTAACGCGGCCGGCCGTCGCGGCCGGACGCGCCTCAGTCCTGCAGCATCCGCTTCAGCAGCTCGACATCCTCGCGCAGCCCCGGATCGCAGGCCACGGCGCCGTCGATCTTGCGCACCGCGTGCAGCACGGTGGTGTGGTCGCGCCCGCCGAAGCGCCGGCCAATCTCCGGCAGCGAGCGCAGCGTCAGCTGCTTGGCCAGGTACATGGCTATCTGCCGTGGCTTGACCACGCCGGCCGAGCGACGGGACGACAGGATATCGGCCCGGCTGACATTGTAGTGGGTGGCCACCAGCTTCTGGATGTCCTCGATGCGCACCTTGCGGGGCTCGCGGGAGCGCACGAGGTCTCGGATCGCGGTCTCGGCCGACTCGACCGTCGGTGCCAGGCCCGACAGTGTGGTGTGCGCCAGCAGGCGGTTCACCGCCCCGTCGAGGTCGCGACCATTGGTGGTGATCACACGGGCCACATAGGCCATGACGGCCGGGCTGACCTCGAAGCCAAGGTGATGCTGGCGGGCGGCGGCGATCCGCGCCTCCAGGATCTTGATACGCAGCGGCTCGTCGAGCGCGCCCATCTCCACCACCAGCCCGCCGGCCAAGCGCGAGCGCACGCGCTCGTCGAGGCTCTCGAGCTCGGCCGGCGGCCTGTCGGCGGCAATCACCACCTGC
>JBMOJG010000527.1:0-3042 GCA_049316925.1 Alsobacter sp.
TGACGAACGCCTCGAAATCCTTCGGCGGCGTCGCGAGCGCGGTCATCAGCTTGCGGTGGAACGCCGCCTCGAGCTCCGGGTACCAGCTGTGCACGGATTCCGGGAAGTCATAGGCGACGAGCGTCCCCTTGGCGTCGGCGAAGAACTTCTGCCGGTCCGACAGCGCAGACGTGTCGAGGTCCTTGCGGACCGCGGCGCCGACGAGCTCGAGCGAGGCCTGCTGCGCCGGCTTGGTCAGCATGAACTGGGCGAAAGCGGTGGCGAGCGCCTTCTTGGGCGAGTTCTCCGGCACCGCGATGCCGCGCATGCCGCCGATCACCACGGCACTGCCCCGGTCGGCCTTGAACTGCGGCCACGGCCCGACGACGAAGTCGCCCTTGATCGCCTGGCTGTCCCACTTCTTCACGTTCCAGTCGCCGACGCGGAACATGCCGGCCCGGCCACCCTCGATCAGCTGGTACATGTCCGTGAAGGTGTGGTTGATCGTGTCCGGCGAGACATACCCGTAAGTGGTGTAGGTCTTCAGGAACTCGACCAGCACCTTGGCGTGCTCGGGCTCGTCGATGACGACATTGCCCTGCGGGTCGACCAGCGTGTGGCGCAGGCCCGACCCGAAGGTGAACAGGTCGAGCATGTGGATCAGGTCGCGCGGCTTGGCGGCCTGCAGCGCCATCGCGAAGGTATCGGCCTTGCCGTTGCCGTCCGGGTCGCCCTCGCGGAACTTCACCGCAACGCGCTGCACGTCGGCCCAGGTGGCCGGGAAGGTCTCGCCGGTCTTGTCGAGCCAGCTCTTGCGGACGCCGAGCGCCATCTGCACGCGCTGGACCGGAAGGATGATCATCTTGCCGCCGAAGGTGGCGACACGCAGGTCGTCCTCGGCCAGGAAGCCCTTGTCGGCGACCGCATTGAGCGCGCCCTTCAGGTCCGAGACCTTGCCGGTCTGGGTCTGGATGCGGATGACCCGCTCATAGTTGTTGAAGATCAGGTCGGGCGCCGTATCGGTGTTCAGCGCGCGGATGACGCGTCCGAACCACTGGTCCGTGGGAAAGCTCGAGGCCTTCACGGTGACGCCGGGATTGGTCTTGGCGAATTCGGCGCCGAGGCGCTCGAACCACTGGGTGCCGTTGTCGCCGAGGTCGTGCCAGACCGTCAGCTCCTGCGCCCGCGCGGGCGCAGCGGCGAGGAGCAGGCCGACGGCCGCTCCGGCGAAGAGGGTGCCGAGTCTCATGGGTGTCCTCCGGGGTTGACGTTGCAGCGTGCATGGCGCCGGCAATCGACGGTCTGGGCAGTGTTTTTGGTTGGGAAAACGTTTTCCTTGTGTCATTTTAAGCGTGGCGTGCGGCATCCGCAAGCCGTCATCGAAAATCATCATCGCAACGGCAAGGTGACGGGGATGGGGCGGCCTCGGCGGGACGGGACCGGGGGTGGGGCGCCTTCCATCACCAGCGTGGCGGAGCGGGCCGGCGTGTCGATCGCGACCGTGTCGCGCATCGTCAACGGCGTCGCCAACAAGGCCGGACCCGACACGGTCGCCCGTGTCCAGCGTGCGATTGCCGAGCTCGGCTACCGGCCCGTCAGCGTCGGGCGCGCGTTGCGGCGGGGCGAGAGCCGGCTGGTGGCGCTGCTGGCCGCCAATCTCGGCAATCCGGCCATGGCCGCCATTGCGGCATCGGCCGAGACGGCGCTGCGCGAGGCCGGCGCGGTGATGGTGCTGTGCGACACGCACGATAGCCCTGCGTTGCAAGACGAGTACCTGCTCGAGATGCGCGCCCAGTTCGTGCGCGGCATCGTGTTGCTCGGTGCCGTGCCGAGCCCGCAGCTCGCAGCTTCCCGCGCATCCGGCGAGCCGCTGGTGTTCGTCGGCCGCCGCCCGCCGGACGGGCCAGCGGCCGCCTTTGTCGGGATCGACAATGCCGCCGCCGGCCGCGAGGTCGCCGACCATTTCCTCGACCGGGGCATGCGCGATCTGGCGCTCATTCATGGGCCACTGCAGTCGTCCGCGACCCGCGACCGCATCACCGCGTTCCGCACACGGCTGGCCGCCGCGGGCGCGCCATTGCCGGCCTGCCGGATCGCCACCGCCGACGGCATCGACCATCTGGCCATCGGCCATGCCGCGATGGACCGGCTGCTTGCGGCAGGGACACGGCCGGCGGGCATCTTCTGCTCCAGCGATCTGATCGCCTACGGCGCCCATCGCCGCCTGCATGAGGCCGGGATCCGTGTTCCGGCGGACGTGGCGCTGGTCGGCTTCGACGACAATCCTTTGAACGACTGGGTCGCTCCCTGGCTGACCTCGGTTCAGGTGCCCTACCGGGCGTTTGGCGCCGCGATCGTCGAGGCGTTGGCAGCGCTCTCCGCCGGTGGGACGGCGCTGCGCACCATCCTGCCGCACCAGTTCGTCGTCCGCTGCCCGGCCGGTCCATCCTGATCCACGCACCGTTGCCGGAGTCGCCCGGTTCGATCAGGGGGCACTGGCGCGAACAGCGTGCGGTGCGCGATGGATCCCCGCAGCAGGTTCCGGCCGCGAGACGCCAGGCGTCCCACCGGACGGCACGCGGCTGCCTGCACATGGGAGTGCACCACCGGCCCTGCAGCGGCGAGCCGCTGCGCCGCGCCTGCCGGGCTGGGTCAGCTGCGCAGGCCGGGCGCCTCCTGGCCGGTCCGCGCCACATACTCGGTGTAGCCACCGCCATACTGGTGGACGCCGTCGGGCGTCAGCTCCAGTACGCGGTTCGACAGCGCCGCCAGGAAGTGCCGGTCATGCGACACGAACAGCATGGTGCCCTCGTACTGCGCCAGCGCGGCGATCAGCATTTCCTTGGTGCCCATGTCGAGATGGTTGGTCGGCTCGTCGAGGACGAGGAAGTTCGGCGGGTCAAAGAGCATCAGCGCCATCACCAGCCGCGCCTTCTCGCCGCCTGACAGCACCCGGCAGCGCTTCTCGGCATCGTCGCCGGAGAAGCCGAAGCATCCCGCCAGCGCCCGCAGCGAACCCTGCCCCGCCTGCGGGAACGCGTCCTCCAGCGACTGGAAGACGGT
>JBMOJG010000528.1:0-3042 GCA_049316925.1 Alsobacter sp.
AGGGCCATGCCGAGGGGCTGAACCTCGCCATGCTGGCGCCGGCCCGGCTGCCGCCGGCCGAGGCGGCGCGGCTGGGGGCGGGGCTCGCCGACCTGGCGGCGGCGGCACCCGGGCGGGTGTGGCTGGCCGCGACGATGCCGCATGCCGGCGCCGACCGCCGCCGCCTCGCCCGGCTGGAGGCGCTGGCGCAGGCGGCCGGCGTGCCGCTGATGGCGGTCAACGACGTGCTCTACCACGCGCCGGAGCGCCGGCCGCTGCAGGACGTGCTGACCTGCATCCGCGAGCACTGCACCATCGAGACGGCGGGGCGGCGCCTTGCCGCCCATGCGGAGCGGCACCTGAAGGACGCTGCCGAGATGGCGCGGCTGTTCGCCCCGGCGCCGCAGGCCGTGGCCGAGACGCTGCGCTTCTTCGACGCCTGCCGGTTCAGCCTCGACGCGCTGCGCTACGAATATCCCGACGAGCCGGTGCCGCCCGGGCGCAGCGCGCAGGAGCACCTCGTGGCGCTGACCCGGGAGGGCGCGGCGCGGCGCTACCCGCAGGGCGTGCCCGACAGGGTGCGGGCGGTGCTCGACAAGGAGCTGGAGCTGATCGCGCAGCTCGGCTACGCGCCCTATTTCCTCACGGTCAACGACATCGTGGCGGAGGCGCGGGCGCGCGGCATCCTGTGCCAGGGCCGCGGCTCGGCGGCCAATTCGGCGGTGTGCTACTGCCTCGGCGTCACCGCCGTCGACCCGACCGAGATCGACCTGCTGTTCGAGCGCTTCGTCTCGGCGGAACGGCGCGAGCCACCCGACATCGACGTCGATTTCGAGCATGAGCGGCGCGAGGAGGTGATCCAGTGGATCTATGCGCGCTATGGCCGCGCCCGCGCCGGGCTGGCCGCGACGGTGATCAGCTACCGGCCGCGCTCGGCGATCCGCGACGTCGGCAAGGCGCTGGGCCTCAGCGAGGACGTCACCGCGGCGCTTGCCGGCACGGTGTGGGGCAGCTGGGGCGGCGGGCTCGACGCCGCCCAGGTGCGGCAGGCCGGGCTTGATCCCGACAGCCCGGCGATCGGCCGCGCCGTCGCCATGGCGATGCAGATCCTCGGCTTCCCGCGCCACCTGTCGCAGCATGTGGGCGGCTTCGTGCTGACGCGCGGCCGGCTCGACGAGACGGTGCCGATCGGCAATGCGGCGATGCCGGACCGCACCTTCATCGAATGGGACAAGGACGACATCGACGCGCTCGGCATCATGAAGGTCGACGTGCTGGCGCTCGGCATGCTGACCTGCATCCGCAAGGCGTTTGACCTGCTGCGCCACCATGGCCGCGCCGATCTCGACCTCGCCGCCGTGCCGCGCGAGGACCCGGCCGTCTACGCCATGCTGCAGCGCGCCGACTCGCTCGGCGTGTTCCAGGTCGAGAGCCGGGCGCAGATGAACATGCTGCCGCGGCTGAAGCCGGCCACCTTCTACGACCTCGTCATCGAGGTGGCGATCGTGCGGCCAGGGCCGATCCAGGGCGACATGGTGCACCCCTATCTGCGCCGCCGGCAGCGGCGCGAGACGGTGGTGTATCCGCATCCCGCGCCGGAGCACGGGCCGCGCGACGAACTGGAGCGGGTGCTGGGCAAGACCCTGGGCGTGCCGCTGTTCCAGGAACAGGCCATGCGCATCGCCATCGAGGCGGCGAAGTTCACGCCCGGCGAGGCCAACCAGCTGCGCCGCGCCATGGCGACCTTCCGGCGGGTCGGCACCATCCACCTGTTCCAGCAGAAGATGGTGCACGGCATGGTGTCGCGCGGCTACGACGCCGACTTCGCGGCGCGCTGCTTCCAGCAGATCGAGGGCTTCGGCGAATACGGCTTCCCCGAGAGCCATGCGGCGTCGTTCGCGCTGCTGGTCTACGCCTCGTCCTGGCTGAAGTGCCACCACCCGGCGGCGTTCGCCTGCGCGCTGCTCAACAGCCAGCCGATGGGCTTCTACGCGCCGGCGCAGATCGTGCGCGACGCGGTGGAGCACGGCGTCGTGGCGCGGCCACCGGACGTCAATGCCAGCGGCTGGGACTGCACGCTGGAGGAGGATGCGGATGGCAGCCTGGCGCTGCGGCTGGGACTGCGGCAGATCGACGGCTTCCGCCAGGACTGGGCGGAGCGCCTGGTGACGCGCCGCGCCGGCTGCTACGCCACGCCGGAGGCGTTGCAGCGCCGCGGCGGCCTGCCGAAGGCGGCGCTGGTGCGCCTCGCCGAGGCCGATGCACTGCGCTCGCTCGGGCTCGACCGGCGCGAGGGCGCCTGGGCGGTGCGGCGGCTGCCCGACGATGTGGCGCTGCCACTGTTCGAGGCGGCCGGCGCCGCCGAGCTCGCCGAGGAGCCGATGGTGACGCTGCCGCCCATGCCGCTGCCCGAACAGGTCGTGGTCGACTACCAGACGCTGCACCTGTCGCTGAAGGGTCACCCGATGGGGTTCCTGCGGCCGCTGTTCGACCGCCACCACACCCTCACATGCCGGCAGGCCCAGGACCTTGCCGACGGGCGGCGGCTGCGCATCGCCGGTGTGGTGCTGGTGCGCCAGCAGCCGGGCAGCGCCAAGGGCGTGGTGTTCATGACGCTGGAAGATGAGACCGGCATCGCCAACTGCGTGGTCTGGCCGTCGCTGCGCGAGCGCTTCCGCCGCGAGGTGATGGGGGCCCGGCTGCTGCTGGTCGAGGGACGGGTGCAGCGCAGCCCGGAGGGCATCGTGCATGTTGTGGCCGAGCGCCTGCACGACCGCACGGCCCTGCTCGGCCGATTGTCGGGCGAAGCCCTGCCGATGCCGCTGGCCCATGCCGACGAGGTCCGCCGCCCGGTGCCGGAGGGCCGCGTCGCAGGCGGGCACGCGCCACGCCGCCACCCGCGCAATGTGCGCATCCTGCCGAAGTCACGCGACTTCCACTGAGGCCGAGGCAAAGCCCGGTGACGGCCCCCATCATCCCGGGTCAGCCGGTTGCGCCGCCGAGTCCGGCCTAAAGCAGCACGGCGCCGCCGTTGAGGGCGGCGTCCATGTCGGGGTCGAGGCG
>JBMOJG010000529.1:0-3037 GCA_049316925.1 Alsobacter sp.
GGAGGCCCGGATGTTTCCCGACAGGTTGAAGGCTGGCTACCGCGCATTCGCCAATGGCCGTTTTGCCGAGGAGAGCACCCGCTACGCAAACCTCGCGGAGATCGGGCAGAAGCCCGAGATCATGGTGGTGGGCTGCGTCGATTCCCGCGTTTCGCCCGAGGTGATCTTCGACGCGGCCCCCGGCGAGCTGCTGGTGGTCCGCAACGTCGCCAATCTGGTGCCGCGCTACGAGCCCGACCGGGACAGCCAGCATGGCACCAGCGCGGCGCTCGAGTTCGGCGTCCAGGCGCTGCGCGTCAAGCACATCGTCGTGCTCGGACATGCCCAGTGCGGCGGCATCCGCGCCTTCGCGGATGAGAGCGAGCCGCTGTCGCCCGGCGATTTCATCGGCCGCTGGATGTCGCAGATCGCCCCCGCCGCAGAGGCGATCGGCCCCCGCAAGGGCCAGGGCGACGACTATCTCCGCCAGCTCGAATTCGCCTCGGTCGAACTCAGCCTGCAGAACCTGATGACCTTTCCGTGCGTCAGCACGCTGGTCGGGCGCGGCAAGCTGCGCCTGCACGGCGCCTATTTCGGCATCGCCTCCGGCCGCCTGCTGCTGCGCAACCCGGAGACCGGCCGCTTCGAGCCGGTGCGCGACGGGGTGCCGGAGCGGATCGGCATGATCCGGTGCGACCACGACTAACCCAGCTTGCCAGTTCCCAGATCGGCCATGACCTGCGCGGCCAGCGCCCGGCCGCTGTCGAAGGCCGCCTCCACCCGTCCGCCCTGGCACCAGTCGCCGCACGCGCCCAGCCGCGTTCCAGCGTCCCACAGGCACGGCAGTCCGGCCGCCTTTTCGACCAACGCATAACGCCAGCGGTGCGTAACCGCCTCGTCGGCGGCCACCGGCCCCGCCAGCTGTCGCAGCCGGTCCATCAGCGCAGCGGCGACACTGGCAGCCGGCTCTTCCAGATGAGCCCGCGACCAGTCCGGCGTCGCATGCACGATGGCCGTCTCCGGCCCCGCGCCGCGTCCCGGCTTGGCTGAACCGCGCGCCACCCAGGCGATGACGGGATCGTCCGGCGCCATCGCGTCCGGCAGGCCGGCAAGCCCTTCGCCGCCCGCCAGCAGCAGCGCCCAACACGGCGCGTAGACTGGTTCAACGGTCGGCCACGCCACGCCGCTTTTGGCGACAAGTGCTCCAACCTGCGGCCAGGGCACCGCCAGAACGACCGCATCGAACCGCTGCACCTCCCCATCCGGCCGGTCAGCGGTAACGAGCGACCAGCCATCGTCACGCCGAAGGATCCGCGTCACCGTGACCTCGTTGGTCACCGTGACCTCGTTGGTCACCGTGACCCCATGGGTCACCGCCAGCCCATGGGCGAGTGTCTGTGCCGGTGCCGTCATCCCCGGAACGCCCACATAGGCAGGCCCCGATCGTCCGAGCGCCAGGGGCGCGTCCCAGGCCGCGACCGTGCCGGCCGCCAGCCAGTCCGCCACCTGCGCCTGGAAGTCAGCCCCGCGCGCGGTGAAATACTGGGCGCCGTGGTCGATCCCGGCGCCCATCCGGCGGGTCGCCATGCGGCCACCGATGCCCCGACCCTTGTCGAACACCGCCACGGCGAGGCCCGCATCGGCAAGCCGGCGCGCGCAGGCGAGGCCCGCGATGCCTGCCCCGATGATGGCGACAGAGGCCGGACGGCTCATCGCCTGTCCTCCCCCGGTCCGGCCGGCGGCCGCCCCCCGGTCCGACGGCTGGCCGGCCCGTCCGGGCCGCTGTTCCGCGCGCGGGCGGGCTTGCGCGCCGCGGACGCCGCATCAGGCCCCCGCAGGCCGAGCCAGATGACGTGCCGCGCGCCCTTGCCGCGGCCATTGGCGTGGACGCGGACCTCTTCGACGGCCAGGCCGGAATCCCCGAGGCGGCGCGCAAACCCCGGGTCGGGATGGGCCGACCACACCGCCAGCACGCCGCCGCCGCGCAGCGCGGCCCGGGCCGTGCCGAGACCGACATGCCCGTAGAGCCCGTCATTGGCCGCGTGCGTCATCGCCTCGGGACCATTGTCGACGTCGAGCAGCACCGCGTCCCAGCGCCCGGGCTCGGCCCGCATCAGGGCGCCGACATCGCCGACATGCACCCGCACCCGCGGATCATCGAGGCTGCCGGCGAACAGCTCCGCCATTGGCCCGCGCGCCCACGCCACCACCGCCGGCACGAGCTCGGCGACCACCACCGTCGCGCCGGCCGGCAGCACGGAGAGCGCTGCACGCAGCGTGAAACCCATGCCGAGGCCGCCGATCAGGATCCGCGGGGCCGGCCGCCCTGCAAGCCGGGCAATGGCCAGGGTGGCCAGCGCCTCCTCCGAGCCGCTGAGCCGGCTGTTCATCAGCTCGGCGGTGCCGAGCCGGATCGAGAACTCGCGGTCCCGCCGCAGCAGCCGCAGCGAGGCCGTATCGCCGGGAACCGCGGCGGTGTCGAGCAGCTCCCAGCGGATCATCGGCTCCTCCCGCCATGGCGAGACGCCGTATCGGCGCCCGGCGCGACCGCCTCGTAGCCCTTCGGGCGGCGCCCGTCCACCGCCGGCCCGGCAGGACGGCCGCTCAGCGCCCTTCCGCGGCGGCCACATAGGCGGCCAGCCCCGTGGCGAGCCGGTCATGAACGGTGCGCAGCACCGGATCGTGGCGGAGATCCTCGTGCAGCACGAGCCACATCTCGAGCGTGTAGCTGACGGCGTCCCGCAGCACCGGCACCAGCGCTCCGTCCCGGGCCAGGCCGGCCTGGCAGGCCCCGATCCCGACCCCGGCCCGCAGCGCGGCCAGCATGGCGAGGTCATTGTCGCAGCGCACCTGGAACAGGTCGCGCGTCACCGGCCGGCCGCCGAAGCTCGCCCCGCGGGCGACGAGGTCGTCGCGGTCGAAACCCAGCATCGTGTGGCGGGTGAGCTCCGCTGGACTGGCCGGCAGCCCGTGCCGGGCGATGTAGTCGGGACTGGCGAACAGGCCGATCCGCACCGTCCCGATGCGCCGCGCCAGCAGCGCCGCCTGCACCGGCCGC
>JBMOJG010000530.1:0-3016 GCA_049316925.1 Alsobacter sp.
CGGACCTGTCGAAGCCGGGGCCGTTGCCGTCCCGACCGCCGCGTCCGATGTCCTGCCATCCGATGTCCTGCCATCCGATGTCCTGCCATCCGATGTCCTGCCGTCCGAGCCCGTGCGGGACGCTGTCCGTGTTGCCGCCATGGCGGCGGCGAGTGTCCGGCAGGCCGGGCCGCTGACCCATGGCCGGTCCGTTGCCAGCATGATGGACGAGCCCATGCCGGCGGCTGCGGCGAGCCATCCGGCCTTTGCGCAGACACCTGTGCGGGCCGGACAGGCTCCGCGGGCGGCAGATCTGGCTGCGCTGGTGCAGGCGTTGCAGGGGCGGGGTCCAGCTGGTCGGGGTCAGCGCGTGCTGGTCACGGCGGTGCAGCCGTTCCGGGGGGCCGAGTTCGGCTACGCGCTTGGTCGTGTGCTTGCAAAGGCGCAGCGTGCCGTCATGGTCGAGGTCGATGCCGATCCGGAACGGGAGCGGTTGCGCGCCGGGCTGGGAGAACTGATGCGGGGTGAGGCTTCCTTCATGCAGGTGATCGAGCGCGACCCAGGGTCGCGCCTGCACCTCGTGTCCGGCGGTTATCTCGACCCAGGCGTGCTGGCCGGGACACCCGAGCACCTGACGCCGGTTCTGGTGGCGCTGGAACAGACCTACGACCTCGTGCTGCTGGCCTGCCCGGCGCTGGGCGAATCGGCGCTCGGACTGGCCATCGCGCCGTCTGTCGACGCCGTGGTGCTCATCGACGATGGCAGCGATCCGGATGCAAGCGAAGCGGCTGCGGATGCGCTGGGAGCGGCGACGCCCGCTCCGGTTCTGGTCAGCGGACCGATTATCCTCGCTGCGGCGACCGCGGCCTGAGCGGTCCCGTCAGGGGCGCCTCCGTGGCCTCAGATGCCAGGTGACACGCCGTGCCAGCCGCAGCAGGCGCTGGTCGGTCTTGATGTAGTTCTTCAAATCGCGGATCCCGTCGAGGACGGGAAGGGCGGCCCGGCCGGCGAGGGTCACGGCGAGCACGGTCTCGATTCGCGGCTCGACCTGCGGGCAGTAGTGCCGCTTGTAGCCCTCGTCACCGATTCCGAGGTCGAAGCTCGCCAGTCCGCGTTGGCATGAGGCGCGCACCAGATCCCGCACCAGCAGTTCGCCTGGACTGGACCGCATCATCACGGGGTCCGGCTCGAAGCTGATGAAGGTGCCCGACAGGCGGTGGCCATCCGAGCAGCCGCCGAACGCCGCGGCGACCCGGTCTCCCGCCCACAGCGCCCAGATTTCCAGAGCGGGCGTGCCGCGATCCAGCCCGGACCGCGCCGCCTCGCGCAGGAAGCGCTGGGTGCGGGGCAGGGCGAAGGGGTTGGCAATGCCGAGTGCATCGAGACGCTGCGCCTTCTGGCGGAAGAACGCATCGAGCACCGTTTCGGCCTCGGCCTCCGTCTCCGCACGGCGCAGCACGACCGGTCCGAACTCCTCGAGCCAACGCCGTTTTTTCGTCAGCTTCTTGCGGCTGTCCCGGCCGATGAGGCGCCTGTCGAGGGCCTCCGCGTCAGGGTTCAGTTCCACCG
Organism: Alsobacter sp.; assembly: GCA_049316925.1. Lineage (GTDB taxonomy): Bacteria > Pseudomonadota > Alphaproteobacteria > Rhizobiales > Beijerinckiaceae > Alsobacter. The sequence goes on from JBMOJG010000530.1 coordinate 1,549, forward strand.
CGAAGGCTGGGCTCGCCTCCCGCGATCCCGGCAGCGTGGCGAGCGGGTTGGCGATGCCGTTGCAGTCGCGCGGCTGGTTGATGAGGACGAACAGGTCGATGCCGCCCAGTGCTCGGCCGGCGTCGACGAGCAGGTCGCAAGCCTGGTGCGGGGCGAGTGCCGCGGCAAAGTCGGCACGGTAAAGGCCCATCTGGGTGTTGGCGTGCTTGCCGCCGGCGAAGCGGGCCAGCCGCAGCGGCCCGCTGCGGTCGAGTTCGAGCGGCAGCAGGGCCAGCAGCGTGCCGGCCGGGTCGGACACGGCGACGATGGCCGGCTCGCCGCGGTCGCCGGGCCGGCGTGCAGCGAACCAGGCGGCCACCCAGTCGAAGCGCTGGTAGGGGCTGTGAACGGATAACCGTTCGAACGATCGCCACGCCGTCTCGACCGCCGAAAGGTCGCGGTGCACGTCAAGCCGCAGCGCGGCCTTGCGAGGACTTTCGGCAGCGGAGGTCATCGCAACCTGTTCGGGCACCGGAGGCCCGGCGGGCCACGCCGGTATCTCAGGCTTAACCCAAATGGCTTTAACATCGTCTTGTCAGCCCGAAGACGGATGCACGATCCTGGCCCTCAAGCACGACCTGTTCAGGCTGGCCTTCGCCGGTATCGCTGCGACTGGCCTCCACCGGTCCGCGGCATCGCGGCTGCGCGGTATCGGTGGCATCCTGATGCTTCACCACGTGCGGCCCTACGGTCACGGCGCATTCGTGCCCAACCGGCTGCTTGAGGTGACCCCTCAGTTTCTTGATGCCGCGCTCGCCCGCGCCACGTCTCTGGGCTTTCAATTTGCCTCCCTCGACCAGGTGGTTGCGCATGTGCGGGCAAGGGGCGACGGCCCGCCGCAGCTCGCAGTGACGTTCGACGACGGTTACGTCGACAATTTGGAGCATGCACTGCCGGTGCTGCGCCGCCACGGGGTTCCGGCCACCGTTTTCGTGACCCCGGGTTTCGCTGATCGGACCTCGACGCTGTGGTGGCTCGACCTCGAGCATGCGATCGCGGCCAGCCCCGAGGTGGTCGTCGACCTCGGGACGGGCGAGGAGCGTCTGCCGTGTGCCGGGGATGCGCAGCGCAGCGCCGCCTTCGAGCGGATCTACTGGTCGCTCCGGAGCGGGCCGGAGGCACGTCTGCGGTCCACCATCGCCCTCCTGGCCGCCCGGGCCGGAATCGACACGCAGGCCACCGTGGCGCGGCTCTGCCTCGACTGGGCCGGCCTGGCGCGGCTGGCCGCCGACCCGCTGGTGTCGATCGGGGCGCACACGATGACGCATCCCATGCTGGCCAAGCACGACGCCGCCGTCGTGCGCAGCGAGATGGCGCAGTCACGCGATGTCATCGTCGAGCGACTCGGCGTGCCGGTCCGGCATCTTGCCTATCCGGTGGGGGATCCCGGCTCGGCCGGTTCGCGTGAGTTCGCCATGGCGGCTGAACT
>JBMOJG010000531.1:0-3011 GCA_049316925.1 Alsobacter sp.
TGATCACGACCTCCCCGCACAAGCGCGGGGTGGGCATGGTGTTCCAGAGCTACGCGCTGTTTCCGTTCATGAGCGTGGCCGAGAATGTCGCGTATCCGCTGAAAATCAGGGGTGTATCGCCTGCAGAGCAGAAGAGCCGCGCCGAGGCGGCGCTCGAGATGGTCAAGCTCGGGGGTTATGGCGAGCGGCGGATCAACCAGCTCTCCGGCGGACAGAAACAGCGTGTGGCTCTTGCTCGCGCCATGGTGTTCGAACCGCGCATCATTCTGATGGATGAACCGTTGTCAGCGCTCGACAAGAAGCTGCGCGAACACATGCAGATCGAACTCAAGCAGCTTCATCAGAAGCTGGACGCCACGATCGTCTATGTCACCCACGACCAGCGCGAGGCGTTGACGATGTCGGATCGGATCGCGGTGATCAACAGGGGCCGCATCGCTCAACTCGACGAGCCCAAGGCGCTCTATCGCCGCCCGAACTCGCTGTTCGTTGCGGACTTCATCGGCGAAACTGTCCTTCTACCCGTCCAGCGCGAGGGCGATGGCGTCAGCCTGCAGGGCCGCAGGCTGAAGCTCGCAACACCCACGCCGCCGGGAACAGGACCGCTGCAGCTCGTCATCCGGCCGGAGCTGCTTCAGCTTGTTGGCGGAGGCGACGATCAAGCGAACACCATCTCAGGCGTGGTCCGGCAGACAATCTACCAGGGCGACTCTGTGCTACTGATCATCGATGCCGGCGATGGTCGCGAAGTCTCGGTGCGCATCGCCACCAGCCGAGCCGGGCAGACGAGCCTCCCCGAAAGCGGCAGTCGGATCGCTCTCGGCCTGCACCGCGATGACACCGTCGTACTGGCGGAGCAGGCGTCATGAGCGCCGTCACCGCAACGAATGCGGAGGCGCTGGCGCGCGGGCATCGGCGTGAACGGGCGCAGTTCATCGGGCTGAGCCTGCCGGCGACGCTGCTGATTCTCATCATCGTCTTCCTGCCGCTGTTCTGGCTCTCCTCGCTCTCGTTTCTCGATCGTGGCGGTGAGCTCTCGACGGAGAACTACCAGCGGCTCACCGGCGACCTCTATATCGAGGCCTTCGTCGTCACCTTCCAGATCAGCGCGGCCGTCACCGCGCTCTGCGTTCTGCTCGGCTATCCGCTCGCCTACTGGCTGAGCCGGAAGCCGCAACACACGGCCAATCTGCTGCTGATCTGCGTACTCCTCCCATTCTGGACGGCGGTTCTGGTGCGCACCTATGCGTGGCTCGTGCTGCTCCAGCGCAACGGACTGATCAACAACACGCTTCTGTCCCTCGGCATCATTGATGCGCCGTTGCAGCTCGCACACAATCTGACAGCAAGCATCATCGGCATGGTTCACATCATGCTGCCGTTCCTGGTGCTGCCGCTCTACGCCACGATGAAGTCGATCGACGGCGATCTGGTACGGGCAGCGGTCGGTCTGGGCTCCAGTCCAACCGAAGCCTTCTGGCGCATCTTCGTGCCGATGTCGCTGCCCGGCCTCTTCGCTGGTGTCGTGCTGGTCTTCATCATGTCACTCGGCTTCTACGTCACGCCCGCACTGCTTGGCGGCGGCCGCGTCCAGATGCTCGCGCAAAGGATTGAATCGACCATCACGATCTTCTCGAACTGGGGCGCCGCCAGCGCGCTCGGCGTTGTCTTGCTGGTGATGGCGCTCGCTCTCGTTGCTCTGCTTCACCGGGTCTTCGGGCTCGACAAGCTGTTCGTGAGGTAGGGGCAATGGCGAACCAGGATATGCCCGGCGCCTCGCCCTGGACGCAGCGTCTGCTCGCCATCTACGGCGCGCTGGTCCTGTTCTTCCTGATGCTGCCGACCGTCATCGTAATCCCGATGTCGTTCTCGGACTCCCAGTACCTGGAATTTCCTCCGACAAGCTGGTCGCTGCGCTGGTACCGCGAATATTTCGGCTCTTCGGCCTGGATGAGCGCCACCTGGACTTCGCTTCTGGTCGCAGTCCTGACGACCTTGCTGGCCGCGCCGCTGGGCACGTCGGCCGCCTATGGCATGCATTGCACCTCCGACAAGGTCCGAAATGCCTTGCAGCTTCTTGTTCTGATGCCGGTGGTCGTGCCGTCGATTCTTGTCGCGGTCGGCGTGTTTCATCTCTACGCGATCGTCGACCTGAACTATTCGATCACAGGTCTCGTTCTCGCGCATACCGCGCTTGCCGTGCCATTCGTGATCATCACCGTGCTTTCGAGCCTCAACAATTATGACATGACGCAGGAGATGGCGGCGCGCAGCATGGGCTCATCGCGGCCACGCGCCTTCCTCGACATCACGCTGCCGCAGATCAAGTTTTCGGTTCTCACCGGCGCATTCCTGGCCTTCATCACCTCGCTGGACGAGGTCGTGGTTGCCAAGTTCATCTCGGGTGGCGAGAACGCCACCATCACGCGCCGCATGTTCAATGCGCTGCGTGACCAGATCGACCCGACGATAGCAGCCATTTCCACTTGCCTGATCGTCGTCTCGGTGCTCGCACTCGCCGCCGTCCAGATCTTTGGCGCGCGCAGCAAGGGGAGCGCGTGACATGGTGGCCAGGCTCATCCATCGCCATGCCGTCGCCGACAGGTGCTTTCCCGGCGCAAGCGCTGGCCGGCTTGCCGATCTCACTCTTGGCGATATCGCCATTTTCGGTGTTGATGCAGTGGCTGCGCTGGCTATCCGGGATGCCGCAAACGCCCATTCATCACGAGCAGAAGCCTCCCGTCGATGCGTCGATCTTGGCAATCTGGGCGAGGCCGCAGACCGGTTGCCAGCCATTCTGCATGATATCGAAGCTCGTGGAGCACGGCCTTTCATGCTGGGCGGTGATCCGGAGCTTGGCACGGCCTTGATCGACGTCCTCGCAGGCCGTCCGGATTCTGTTCCGCAGTCCATCATCCTGTTGTCGCCCCGCCTCGATGTGCGCCTGCCGCAAGCAGGGACGTTTCAGGCCGTGGCGATCGGCACGCAGCGCCTCATCGGACAGTGCAGCT